>PKWD01000432.1 GCA_003131945.1 Acidimicrobiaceae bacterium | reverse complement strand
TCATGGTGCAGACCGACGCCAATCCCGGCGGCCTGCCACTGTCGGTCTTCGACGGCCTTCGCGCCGGCCTCGTTGAGAACCGGTCTCAGTTCTACAAGGACACGAGCGTGGCGTTCTTCGGTTACAACAGGCCAAACGCCAAGGTCTCCGAGGCCATCCGAGATCAATTTTGGCGCCTCGGCATGGAGTCGGGCGTCAAAGCGTCCTACGACTGCANNACGGAGACGACGACCAGATCGTCCCCTATCAGGACGCCTCCGTTCTTGCCGTGCAGCTCGTGCAGAACGGGACACTGAAGATCTACCCCGGATTCTCACACGGTATGGCGATCACCGAAGCCGAGACGATCAACGCCGATCTGCTGGCGTTCATTCGGTCCTGACGGCGTTCTTCACCCGATTAGCTAGTCGGTCAAGCGTCAGGCTAGCTGCGGAATGGCCGAAGTGCCGTGAGTGGTTATATGTGCATGTTCGGTGAGCAGGGGCGATGTAACGTACGGGAGATTGGCGTGGAAAATGATGAAGAGAATCCTTACGAGTTGTTTGATGGGTCGCTTCAGTGAGTGCCAGACGGGAGACACCCCTCAACCTCTCCTGGCGCTCGTCTACCACCTGCGGCGTTGCCGCGATTTCGGCGATCTTCCTTTGTCGGCTGTGCGCTCTCGGCGCCGCCGGCGTGTCGCCGGCGCCGCCACCACGTGTTCACCTGCCCGGCGAGGTCCTAGCCCGAGCTTGGGTGAGCGGTGCAGGTGTTGTCGTAGATCGTGCCCTCGAACTCCGGATAGCCGAGCGTCGGGAACTGGTCGGCGCCGTACTCGGCGTCCTTACCAAAGTCGTTTACCCCGGTGCCGGAGCTCACGTTGCCGAACTCGATCGCGCACTTCCCACTCGTGTCCACTTCGCTCCAGTATGGATAGAACGCCGTGTGGCCCGGCTGGTCGACCTCGGAGCCGGCCGGCGGGACCGCACACCCCTTGACTGAGACGTGGTTCGTCGTGCCCTTACAGATGGACTCGCTGAGCGCGACGTCGGTCTGGAAGTAGTACTGCGGGTACTGCTTACCATTCGTGGTGGGCAACGATTCGACGAAACTCGACGGGTAGAGGTTGGTCGGGCTGGCGCTCGTGGGCCACTCGGTTCGGTAAGGCGTGCCATCGAAGTCGAGGTCGCCGTTCTGCGTGTAATTGTCCTCGCAGACTGCGATCCCTGGCCCCTTGGCCTTACCAGAGCCTTGGTCCCAGCCGGCATGCATGTCGTTGGCGGCGTAACACAGTCCGTCGGTCGTCTCGTCGCCTTCCCCAGCGCTGCCCTCGTCGCCCCCGACGCAGGTGCTGTACGTCCCACCGGTGTCGTAGGGATCGAACGGGTTGAAGTTGCTGCCGTAGAACGCCGGCGGGGGCAGCTGCTCGCTGGGCGGCGGCGGCGGGGAACTACCCGTCACGCTGCTGCACGCTTCGAGGTGACCCGTCTCGTACTCGGTGCTGATGTCCGTCTGCAGAGCCGCCCAAGGGATGATGTTGCCCGACGTCGCGGTGTTGTACTCCGGCTGCCAGTTGGCGGCGGCGGTGTCGCAGTTCATGTCGATGTATTGGAATCCGTTCGCCGCCGATGCCTGCATGAAGCCCGACGTATTTTGAGTCAGATCGTTGATGACGACCTCGAAGGCATCCCTGCCTCCCAACGCCCCTTTCACCTTCGGCGCGGGGGCGTCGAACATGTGGACGCTGATCCGGTCCCCGGGCTTCATGATGAGCGTGTCCTTGTTCGGTACGGCAGTGTCGAAGTCGGAGTCACCTGGTCCCGCCGGACCGGTGGGGACGCCGTTGGTCTGGATGAAGGCGTAGTTGATCGGCTCCTCGCAGGCGGGCTGGCAGGTCGCGTACTGGTCTGTGCATTCCAGGCTGTCGATGGTCATGGCGGCGCACCAGCCGGCGTCGCTGCAGCTCGTGTTGTCGACGAAGGGGGGGTTGCCGGGCGGGTACAGCTGCATCTCCATCACCGCCGAACCTGCGCCTGGATAGGAGTTGCTCGGGCAGTTGAAGGCCTTGGGGCAGGTCGGAGCGTTGCCGTCCGACTTGGGCACACACGGCAGCTGCGGGTACGAGTAGGGGTCGCACATCGCCATCGAGAACCACGGCGCCGAGGAGAGCTCGAACCAGTGCGACACATCGCTTCCGGGCGTGCCGACAGTCGGTGCCGCCGAGGGGTCGACCGGCAACGTCTCGTTCCAGGTGACGTCGTTCCCCGACCCCTGCTGGTTTGAGAGGAAGGTCATATCAGGCTCGTCGTGCCCGATGTACTTGCCGTTGTCGAAGAAACGGCCGTCCCACGTGTTGGCGTTGTCGACGCCCAGGATGCCACGGACGTCAGCGCAGAGCGCCCCACGAGCTGGCGTCTCTACCGGACTGACGCCGTTGCAGTCGAACTCACCCCGTTTCGGGATGGTGGTGGCCTTCGGCACCGCGGTCGCGGTCGGCCTCGCCACCAGATGGCCGGGTACCGCGCTGCCCGAGGCGGTACTCGCCGCGCTGGCGTTGGCCGAGCCGAACAGCCCCAGCCCCACCAACATCCCCAGGGCCACGACCGTCTTCAACGTGGTGCTACGCGGAACGAAGCGGCTACTCATCGAACCCCTCCCTTAGACACTCTGCCCAGCTATTTAGCTGTGCGGACACTCTCCGATAGTCGCGTCGGCTGCATCTCGGCACCTGCGCCTCCGACCCTAGGACCAAGGTTCTGGAGCGTCAATCGCGGCGAGAACGATGAGGTCAGACCGCAACCGGTCTGACCGCACGCAGCGTGCCCACCGGTTCCAGATTCGAGGCGACGGCAGGGGTACCGGAGGCACCGCAGGGCGACGGACGTCCCGGACGTCGTCCGACGGACCAGCCCTCGCCCCGGGGCCACTTCGCACACAATCGCAACGCCGAGTGATCTCGGATGGTCCGGTTGGATCGCAGCCGGAGCGAGCTGTTCCATGGGGCCACGGCAGGGGCATCCTGGTCAGGGTGATCCCGGTCAAGTCGTGTATCCAAATGTGTCGAGCGGTAAGTACCGGAGTCGAGCGCCTTGCCGCTGGACCGACCCGCCCATAATCACAGCCGGAGTGACACTGCTCGGCGCGAGGCGGTGAGTCCTTTCCGACGCCCCGAGCAATCCCAAGCAATATCGCACGGTCAGATGCCGAGGCAGTGAGCGCTAGAGGTGAACGTTATCGAGCGTGGCAGCATCGAGTTCGAGCCTCTGTGATTCGGAGGCGCATGCCATGGCGGGAGCAGCGATCATGCACCCACTACTCGAAGACCACGGCCACCACGAGGGCCCGATCACCTAGGCCGCGCCCTACTGCTGATCGGCGCGATCGCCTCGGCGATCAGGAACTGGTCTTCGCCCCCCGATGAGTGATGTCTGGCCGCACGCGGCCCGCGCCGTGGACAGCGACACGATGTTGCCCTTTTGTTCGAAGCGCTCGATGGCCTCCGCCAGGACCTGTGCCCGCTGCTCGGATCGGCCGGTGAAGAAATACACCTCTCCCGCGTGCAGGCGGACGTCGCCCTGAGCGTCGACGTGGTCGGTGCGGTCCACCAGGGTGATCGCCTGAGCCACGAGCTCCTCGGAATCGCCGAGGCGTCCCTGGCGCGCCAGAAGCTTGCCGCGCACGCATCGCCACAACACCTGGGTCATGACGTCGTGCGGCAAAGCGACTCTCGAGGAGAAATCGACCAGATCGGCCGCCTCGTCGAGGCGTCCCTGGCGGTAGACGACTTCGGCCAGGAAAGCGGCTGTGGTGGCGATGTAGTTCTGTTCCCCCATACGGGTGAGCGCCTCGTAGTCGCCTCGCAGCTCTCGCTCTGCCGCCTCCAGTTGCCCGGCCAGCATCTCGATCGGGCCCGAGTCGAGTGATGTCTGGGCCGCCAGGAGGCTCCACCCGAACTCCTC
>PKWD01000452.1 GCA_003131945.1 Acidimicrobiaceae bacterium | reverse complement strand
ACGGCGCCGCTCGCCGACCGGATCCCGAAGGTCAGCCCGAAGTGGTCCTGGTGCCGGTTGACCGAGGAGATGGCCGTCGGTGACTGCGTCGACGTGATGGGCGTCACGAATTCGAGCTTGAGCGCCTCCTCGCGTTGGTTGGCGGCCATCATCTTGCCCACTCGTCCGAAGAACGGGTCGTTGGCCACCACCACCTCGATGTCGAGACCGAGGCTCTCGAGCATGTCCGTGCCCCGCTGCACCCACACGTCGCGGTGGGCGTCGGCTCCCTCGGGATCGCCCACGTAGACGAACTCGTGCATCCGGAACGCCATCATCCGGGCCGGGTCCGGGCTCGGCTCGTGCCGGAAGCACCATCCCTGCACCTCGAAGCGCCGCCCGTCGGCCGGCAGGGGACCGTCCGTGCACAGCGGGTACACCGGGTGGCAGGCGGCCGGCCGCAACACCACGTCGGCCGGCTCGAGGACCTCGACCCAGTCCCTGCCCTCCTCCACCAGGGTGAGCAACCGCGCGTGCAGCTTGTCGTCGCCCCTGAAAGTGTGGACCGACCCGGTCAGGTCGGGAAACGACTTCAGGTAGTCGGTCCGCTCCAGCAACCAGCGCGGGATCACCGGGGGGAAGTGCACGGTCATGGCCCCGTCGCCCGCCCCCGTCCGCGTGGTCAGGCTGATGATGCCGGCGATGATCTGCTCATAGGCGAGCGTCCGGCCGTAGAGACCCTCGACCCCGGCGTCGATCACCAGCCCCGAGTCGATCAACTCGTCGCGAAACGTTCCGTAGGTGTCGTCGGCCACGCCTCAGTCCTCCTTGTGCACCATGAGCATCTGGGCGTTGTTGGCGATGATCCTGTCGTTGTTCACCATGACGGCGGCGCCGTAGGCGTCACGCAGGAGCCGCCCCATGCTGTAGGGCGAGTCCTCCCGGTAGCCGGCGATCCCGCAGATCGTGAGGGCGGTCCCCACGATGTCGACCACCAGCGTCGACGTCGAGACCTTGAGCCCGTTCAAGGCGATGGCGAAACCCATCCCCGACAGGATCTCGAGATCGTCGTACACCTCGTCATAGGTCGCCGCCGCACCGTGCACCAGCGCCTCCATCTGCTGGTAGACGGTCATGAGCTCGGACAGCCGCACGGCCGCCGGCGACGTCACCCCCGGGTTCTTGCGGGCTTCGGTCCGCACGTACCGCCTNNCGCCCTGTCGACCGCGGCGGTGGCCAGACCCAGCCATACCGAGCTCCACAGGATGTGGGACACGGGCAGCATCGTCCGGCTGGCGATGTCGGCGAAGGGGTCGTCGAGAACCTGTCGTTCGTCACCTTCGGCCTTCAGCGAGAACCCGAGGCTGCACGTCCCCCGGAAGCCGAAGGTGTCCCACCCGCTCGTGGCCTCGAGCGCCAACCCCGGCGCCGTGCACAGCACGAGCACCTGGTCACTGGGCGGGCTGTCGGGAGACCGACGGGCCGTGGCCAGAACCCCGTCGGCACTCTCGCCGTAGGAGATCACCGGGGCTTTCTTCTCCAGGGTGAACCGTCCGCCCCGGCGCTCCACGGCGCAGACGCTCGACCGGATGTCGCCCCCCACCCCCAGCTCGGTGGTGGCCGAGGCCAGGAGGAGCTGGCGATCGACGATGGCCCGCTGGTAGTCCCGCAGGACCTCCGTGCGCCCGTGGCGCACCAGGCACGCCACCTGCATCTGGTGCATGGCGTAGACCATGGCCGTCGACCCGCAGTGCCGGGCCAGGAGATTGACCGCCTCCGCCACCTCGCCGACGCTGACCCCGTCGCCACCGAGATCGGTGGGTACGAGGACCGACAGAAGCTGCGCCGAGCGCAGGGCCTCCATGGCCTCGGAGGGAAAGCGCGCCTTGCGGTCGACTTCGTCGGCGGCCGGACCGGCCACCTCTTCGCCGATGCGGGCGGCCTCGGCGGCCAGACGGTCCGCCGCATTCGATGTCATTCCGACGTCACTCGGCAGGGGCGCCGACGAGAGAGCTCAAGGCACCGCTGATGGCCGACACCGACTCGAATGTGCTCTTGCGCAGCATGCTCTCCGGGAACTCGATGTCGAAGGCATCCTCGAGCGCCAGCATCACGCTCACCGAGGCGTGCGACGTCATGCCGGCCTGATACAGGTCGGCCTCATTGTCGAGGTCACCCATGTCCACGGGGAGACGGGCATGCTCGGAGAGGATCCCCCTGATCTCAGCCTCCATCGCTATTGCTCCTTCGGGTCGTCGTACTGGGGTCGTCGCACATGGCCACGACCACGGCGGCGGCCATGCCGGCCTCGTGGGTGAAGCTCACCGCCAAGTTGCTGATGCCCTGCTCCCGCGCCATCTCGGCCGCCCCGTCCGTGAGGTGGACGGCGCACCACCCGGCCGGGTCGCGCCTGATCTCGATGGAACGCCAATCGGGCTGGTGGCCGACCGGCCTCAGCACCTTGATCGTGGCTTCCTTGGCGGCGAAGCGGGCCGCCAGCCCGGCGGCCACCACCGACGGCGTGCCCTGGCAGCACGACACTTCGTGGGCCGTGTAGACCCGTCCTATATACCGGTCCCCGAAACGGGCCACGGACTCGGCGACGTGCTCGACAGGCACGAGGTCCGTTCCCACCCGCAAGGCGCCAAAGGTCTCGTCCACCGTTCCCTGCCTGGTCCCATCGTCGACGAAAGAACAACCGGGCGCGCTGGCCCGACGACACGCATCTCGAAATGTATCGTCATTTCCCGGAAATCCTGGAGCGCCGAGGATCAGCCGCGACCAGCCAAGGCCTTGATTCCCGTCCCCCCGATTTCCCTGTCGTCGGCGCTTCCGGCCCTGGTGAGAGGCCGGGCCCGGCCGAGAACGGCTTTGTTACGCCTGGGCGCGGCGGCGGTTGCGGCTACGCCGCACGAGCACGCCACCGACGAGGAGAGCTCCCACACCGAAGGCCGTCAGCTCTTCGACGTCGGCCCCCGTGAACGGGAGGCTTCCCCCCGACGACTTCGTCGACTGCGCCGACGCCGTGGCCGTTCCCGACCCTCCACCGGACGACTTCGTCACCGGCGGGCGCGTTCCACGCTTTCCTCCGCTGCCACCACCGCTTCCGCTGCCACCACCGCCGCCACTACCGGTCTGGATCGTNNGCCGGCGGCAAACGCGGGCAGAGAAGAGATGCCCACGACGGCGAGAACCATCAGCGCGATACCGAGTCCTCGACCGAGCCTTTTCGTTGTCATGCTCTCATCCTTCGTCCGCACCACTCGTCTGTCGCTTTCGGGTGGATCGGCTCGTCTCGTTCGTCGACTCGTCGACAATGGCCATTGACACATCGCACCGCGCCCGGCCGGCATCGCCAATCTACGTTGTCGCGCGCACCATTGCGTTCATACCCCACGACCTTTCCGCGTCCCTTCGAACCGTAATGGATCGATGTCTCATCACCTGTGGAGAGCTCTGTGGAAATACCTGGGGATGAGGTTGTGGACGATCACCAGAATGTCGGATTCCCTGCATTTCCACGCACTTCGTGGGCAGAGCGCGACGCATCGTGCCCTGCACACTCATCCGTCGTGGCGCGCCGCCCGAGTGACCGCAGGTCTGACATTTTTCACCACTGAAGTTTCGACAGTGCCGACGTCATTCGGTGTTCCGTCAGCGTTTTCAGTGCGCGCCGGTCCGTCCTGGGGCGCTTCTTCACTGTTGCCTGTGTTGCTGTTGTGACTGGCGGGGGTCTCGTGGTTGTCGGTGGTGACAGTGGTTCTGTCCTCGGTCGCCACCCAGCCGTCACCGGCGACGTACTGCTTGATCACCCGCGCCGGTACCCCGACGGCCACGCAGTGATCGGGAAGCTCGCCGACGACCACCGAACCGGCGCCGACGGCGACGTTGCGACCGATACGCGCACCGGGAAGCACGATCACCCCCGCGCCCAGCCAGCTCCCCGAGCCGATGGACANNCGATGGACACGCTCGATTCCACCGGCCATTGGCGCCCGATGGGAACGTCGGGATCTTCGTAGGCGTGGTTCTGATCCGTGATGTAGACGTACGGTCCCGTCTGGATGTCGTCACCTATCTCGATACAGAAGTGCCCGACGATGTAGCTGCCCTGGCCGATGAGAGTCCTGTCCCCGATGGACACCACCGGGTCGCTCACCATCTCCTGCCCGGGCGCCATCCCGGCCGTCAGCGACACATGGGGACCGATCATCGTCCGCGACCCGATCCGGATCCACTGCTCGTTGTAGATCGCCCCCGTGGGGAAGGCGATGATGCTGCCCTTCCCGAACGCCCCGAACCGCCGGCCCCGGCGGTCGTCGGGACCGATGGCACCGAGTTGGCTCACCCACGTGTACGTCGTGTCGATGACGGCCGATGCGATTCTGCGGAGCCACGACGGGACCTGCTGCGGTGTCACCACCGCCAGGACGTTACTTGCGTTTGTCGGCGACGCCTCTCGAGTCGCCGGTTCTCAGGCCACGCGTGTGAAGACGAAGGCGTCGGCTGTGTACGCCAGCGTCAGCGGTGGGGGCATCTCCGACGCCAGAGCGCGGATCCGGTCGAGCACGCGGGACCGGTCCCCCGCCGGTAGTGCGGCAATGAAGCTGACCGACGCCACCCGGTCCGCCACCCCGTCCACATCGACCGGTTGCCGCCAGGACACGTGGAGCTCCTGCTCCGACGTGAACAGATCGCCCGGTTCGACGGCGCGTCGCCAGGCCCCGGTGTCGTAGGACGGTGTGTCGCCTCGCAACGGTTCCATCACGTCGGTCAGGGCCGCCTGCAGCGGATCCGACACGTCGCGGTGGTTCCAGATCAGACCGAGGCGCCCACCGGGCCGGATGACACGATGCAACTCGGTCACGGCCTTCACGGTGGCGAACCAGTGGAAACCCTGGGCCACCGTGACGGCGTCGAGCAGCCCGTCGCCCACCGGAAGAGCCTGCGCCACCGCCGCCACCACCGACACGGCGGGTCCACCGGCCGCCGCCGGGGTCGTGGCCGCCAGTGTGCGCCTCATGTCGCCCACCGGTTCCACGGCGATGACCTGCGCTCCCGAGGCCACGAGGTCTCGGGTGAGCTTCCCCGTCCCCGCCGCCAGATCGACGACCCGCCGCTCCGGCCCGAGCGCCAATGCTTCGGTCAGCCAGCGCACCACCTCGGGTGGATAGCCGGGCCGAGCGTGCTCGTAGACCCTGGCCGCCCCCTCGAAGGCGGTCGCCTTCTCGTGCACCCCGGCGATCTTCACGGCACCGTCATATCCCGGTTCGAGCGCGCGAGCCAGGACGGTCACCTTTCCTGGTGTGGCCCCTATATTCCCGTCCTGCGCAGCGTCCGAGCTGTTTTCTCACTGGTTGTGATCATTCGTTGGCGAAGGATCACCCTGTGGGACATCTGGGGCAGGTAGCCTCGGCCGAAATCCGGTCTGCATCCTGGGCCGCCGGCACCGCCGCCTTCACGGGCCGGAAGTGCCGCGGCGAACCCGAGACGCAGACCGAAGGAGCGGAGATGCCGGACGACACGATCCCCGAGGGGACAGGCGACGCCACCGATGAGCCGGAGCTCGACGCGACGTCCCCCGCCGGGACACCGAGCGTGACAGCCGAGGAGCCGGGCACCGCGGAGGCTGGAGGTGCCGATGCCGGGGCGGCCGACGATGCCACCTCGGCCTCGGCCGCCACGCCCGGGGCAGCCGACGCCACGCCCGGGGCAGCCGAC
>PKWD01000215.1:30012-30239 GCA_003131945.1 Acidimicrobiaceae bacterium | reverse complement strand
GGGTGGGAATACGGGGAATGGATCAGTGAGGCACTGCGCCGGGCCGGCGAACTCGCCGATCCTCTACCGGGACGGTGGCGCAGCGAGCTCGGGCTCATGGACCGGACGACGGCGTTCCGGGCCATCCACGCTCCGGAAACCTTCGACGAGAAGAGCGAAGCCCGGCGACGGCTGGCGCTCGACGAACTCCTGCGGCTGCAGCTGGAGGTCGTGATGCGCCGCCAGGC
>PKWD01000215.1:204-29985 GCA_003131945.1 Acidimicrobiaceae bacterium | reverse complement strand
ATGCACCGGCTCCTGCAGGGTGACGTCGGCTCGGGGAAGACTGTGGTGGCCGTGGCCACGCTGTTGGTGGCGGTGCAAGGGGGACATCAGGGTGCCTTCATGGCCCCGACCGAGGTTCTGGCCGAGCAGCACTTCTTCAGCGTGCGGGAGCTTGTGGCCGGTCTCGTCGTCCCCGATCCCCAGACTCTGGCCGGCAGCCGACCCCTCAACGTGGCTCTCCTCACCAGCCGGACTCCGGCGGGGGCGAGGTCGAAGGTGCACGAGGGTCTGCGTGCCGGGGCCGTCGATGTCGTGGTGGGGACGCACGCGTTGCTGACCGAAGACGTGCGCTTCGCCAGCCTTGGTGCGGTCGTGATCGACGAACAGCACCGCTTCGGAGTGGAGCAGCGCGCCGCGTTACGGGCCAAAGGCAGAGACGGAGCCGGTGGCGACGGTGCCGACCCCGACCTCCTGGTCATGACGGCCACACCGATTCCCCGCACGGCGGCGATGGTGGTGTTCGGCGATCTCGACGTGACCGAGCTCGACGAGATGCCGGAGGGGCGGGCGCCGATCCAGACGGTGTGGGCGCGGACGGAGGAGGACGAAGCCGACGCCTGGCAGCGGGTGCGCGACGAGGTGGCAGCCGGACACCGGGCCTATGTGGTGTGCCCGCTCGTCGAGGGATCGGAGAACATCCAGGCCAAGTCGGCCACGCAGGCGAAGGAGCGGTTGGAGCAGACCGTGCTCGCCGGTCTGCCGATCGGCCTGCTGCACGGACAACTGAAGGCGGCCGACAAGGAGGGAGTGATGGCCGCTTTCCGCCGCGGCGAGCTCTCGGTGCTCGTGGCCACGACGGTGGTGGAGGTGGGGGTGGATGTGGCCGAGGCCACGGTCATGGTGATCGAGGACGCCGACCGCTTCGGTATCGCCCAGCTGCACCAGCTGCGCGGTCGGGTGGGACGGTCGGACCGGCCCTCGTGGTGTTACCTCCTGAGCGCCGGTGCGACCCCGGACGCGGCGACGCGCCTCGAAGCGCTCGTGAAGTCGACCGATGGTTTCGAGCTGGCCGAGGTTGACCTCGACCTGCGGGGGGAGGGGACCATCTTGGGGTCCCGTCAGAAAGGTCGCAGCGACCTCAAGCTGGCGTCGTTGCGCCGTGTCGACCGGGCCCTCGTGGTCTCGGCCCGCCAGATCGCCGAGTCGCTCCTCGGCGACGACCCCTTGCTCGAGAGCACGTCGGTGTTGGCCGACGAGCTCCGTCTCTTCGTCGGCGAGGATGAGGCCGCCTACCTCTTGAAGAGTTAGCGCTGCTCCAACAAGGTCGTGCCAGGGGTCGAGAGGGTCAGAGGTCACAGAGGCCTGCGGTCACAGAGGCCTGCGGTCACAGAGGCCTGCGGTCAAACAGCACAGAACTACACTGAGCGACGTGGGCGCCTGTGCGTGTGATCGCCGGCACTAGTCGCGGTCGGCCTCTGCGGGCACCGGCGGGGGGAACGACACGGCCGACCGGCGACCGGGTGCGGGAGTCGATCTTCAACGTCCTCGGGAGTCTCGTCGACCTGGAAGGGACGGAGGTCGTCGACCTGTTCGCCGGGAGCGGGGCCATGGGCATCGAGGCCCTGTCGCGTGGCGCGGCATCGGTGGCCTTCGTCGACAACTCGCTGCCGGCTGTGAGGGCCGTACGGGCGAACATCACGGGCACCGGTCTCGACCCCGGTCAGACACAGGTCGTGCGGGCCGACGTCCTCGAGTGGCTCCTGCGACCGCACCGGTTCGATCTGGCGCTGTGCGACCCTCCCTACGCCTTCGACGCCTGGGAGGACCTGCTCGGCCGGCTCCAGGCGGAGGTGGCGGTGCTGGAATCGGACCGGCCGGTCACAGTGCCTGGGACCTGGGAGATCATCAGGAACAAGCGCTACGGCGGTACGCTCGTCACGGTGGTCCGTTCCCCGCGGTGGCATCAGGCCGAAGAATCGCACCAGAGAGGCACCTCGTGACCGTTGCTCTCATCCCGGGCTCCTTCGACCCCTTCCACAACGGCCATCTCGAGGTGGTGGAGAGAGCGGGCCGTCTCTTCGACGACGTCGTGGTGGCCACCCTGCGCAACCCGCAGAAGGCCGAGCCCTTGTTCAGCCTGGCCGAACGGGAGGAGATGCTGAAGGAGGCGCTCGTCCACCTGGCCAATGTCCGTATCGTGTCGGTGTCGAAACTGGTGGTGGACGTGGCCCACGACGTCGGGGCCTCGGCCATCGTGAAGGGCCTGCGGGCCGTCTCCGACTTCGAGAACGAGCTGCAGATGGCGCAGATGAACCGGCAGCTGTCGGGCATCGAGACACTCTTCATCCCCACCACGTCGACGTCGGCCTTCGTCGCCTCGCGTCTGTTGCGAGAGGTCGCCCGTTACGGCGGTGATGTGTCGGCCTTCGTACCGAAGGTGGTGTGGTTGCGCCTCCAGGAGAAGTTTTCCAAGTGAACGACGACATCTTCGTCGACGACCCCTTCGAGGAGGTCGCCCCGGTCGTCGAGGCCGACGCCCAGGGACTGATGCGCCAAGCCGTCGATGTGGTGTCGACGGCGCGGACGATGCCGTTGTCGGCGTCGGTCCTCGTGGCGCGCGACGAGCTGCTCGAATTGCTGCAGACGGCCCTCGACCTGTTCCCCGACGAGTTGCGCCAGGCGCGTTGGCTCCTACGCGAGCGCGACGAGTTCCTGGCCACCCGCCAGCGTGAAGCGGACAACCTCCTCGAGGAGGTACGGGCGCAGGCCGAGCGCATGGTGCAGCGGACCGAGATCGTCCGTCAGTCCGAGCACCGGTCGCTCAGGCTCGTGGAGGAGGCAGAGGCGGAGGCGCGCCGGCTGCGGCACGAGGCGGACGACTACATCGACCAGAAGCTGGCCGGGTTCGAGATCGTCCTCGACCGGACAATGACCACGGTGCGCAATGGCCGAGAGCGCTTGGCGGCCGTGCCCGCCGACAACGATGAAGCCGACGCCGGCTACGGGCGGGGCCGGCTGCCGGGGGCAGAGCCGGGCGGACTGCCCGGTTCGGCGGCAGCTCGGACGGTCGGCGGCAATCAGGATGCAGGTGGTGGGGGCGGCGGTCCCGACCAGGACGACTTCTTCGATCAGGACTCGGGGTGAGAGGGCCCAAACTCGATTCGGCGAAGGACAATTTGGGGAAGAGCCTCGAGATGACGGTGCCCTCAAGGCGGTCCCTGTCGTCTCGGAACCAGAGCAGGCCGTGGCAGGTCCCCTTCGGCGCCCTGCGCCGGAGCCGGGGCACGCGCCAGCACGTCGAAGTGGCGGCGCCGATCCCGGACATGGCCATCTCGGACTCGTGGGTGCCGGAGGGTGCTGACGTGACCTTCGACGGGTGGGTCGAGTCCGTACTCGGAGGCGCTGTCGTCCGCGGTCGAATCCGGGCGCCGTGGGAAGGCATCTGCCGGCGGTGTCTCGAAGCCGCTCACGGTGAGCTCGACATCGAGATCCACGAGATCTGCACCGATGAGCCCGATGAGCTCTCCTACCCGGTCGAGGCTGACTGGCTCGATCTGGAACCCATAGTTCACGATGCCTGTATCCTCGACCTGCCGCTTGCGCCGCTGTGTCGGGAGGACTGCCAAGGTCTCTGCCCGGAGTGCGGCGTCAATCGCAACAGCGAGACGTGCTCGTGCGAGACCCCGGCCGACCCCAGGTGGTCGGCTCTCGCCGTGCTCAGACCCGGAGACGACGAGAGCGACACGAGCGATCGTCGCCGGTCAGGACCAGACAGGACTGGATGACAACACGATGGCCGTCCCGAAGAAGAAGAGCTCCAAAGCGAAGGGCCGCAGCCGCCAGGCCGCCAACTGGCGCCTCGGGCTGCCCGCCCGCAGCATCTGCCCGCAGTGCCAGACGGTGAAGGTTCCCCACGTGGTCTGCCCCAACTGCGGCTGGTACAAGGGCCGACAGGCCGTCGAAGTCGACTAGTGGCCGGCGCCCGCGCCGGTCTCGGCGACGCCACGGGGCGCCCGTTGCCGGTGGCGGTCGACGCCATGGGCGGTGATCGGGCTCCGGGCGAGATCGTGGCCGGCGCCCGTCGGGCCGCCGAGGAGCTGGGGATCGACGTCGTGCTCGTCGGCCGGCCTGATCAATTGGGCGACACCGGGGGTCTCGACGTCATCGCTGCGTCCGAGGTCATCGAGATGAGCGAGGATCCCGGCCAGGGGGTCCGCAGAAAGAAGGACTCCTCCCTGGTGAGAGCGGCCGAGGCAGTCCGTGAGGGACGGGCCTTGGCCATGGTCAGTGCCGGGAACACCGGCGCCACCATGGCCAGCGCCCTGCTGCGGATGGGCCGCCTGAAGGGGATCGTCCGCCCGGCCATCGCCACGCCGATACCGCAGCTGGGTACGCATCCGACCGTCCTTCTCGATGCCGGCGCCAATAGCGAATGCACGCCGGCCATGCTCGTCCAGTTCGCCCAGATGGGTTCGGCCTATTCCACGGCGCGCTACGGGGTGGCCGAACCCACGGTGGCTCTGCTCTCCATCGGGGAGGAGAAGTCGAAGGGCACCGCCCTGGTGAAAGAGACCCACGCGTTGCTTGCCGGTACCCCCGGCCTGCGGTTCGTCGGCAACGCCGAGGGCCGGGACCTGATGGGGGACGCCCCCGATGTGGTCGTGACCGACGGGTTCACCGGCAACGTGGCCCTGAAGACTCTGGAGGGGTCGCTGCGGTTCTTCATGGACACGCTCCTCGAGGTGCTGTCGAAGAACGAGGACACGAAGAAGGCCTCCGAGGTGCTTCTGCCCTACCTGGCCCCGCTGGCGGCCGAGTTCGATCCGGACAACACCGGAGGGGCGGTGCTGCTCGGGGTGGACGGGATCTGCGTCATCAGCCACGGCTCGTCCTCGGCTCAGGCGATCGTGTCGGCCGTGAAGGTCGCCCACGACGTGGCCAGGGCCGGCCTCGTCGACCGTCTGGCCCACGCCGTCGCCCAGGCCTAAGGGGGCTCAGACCCCTCCGAGCCGTCTGGGTCCGACACTTCTGGCCACGCTCAGGGAAGGCGCGACCGTGACACGTGGCGCCAGCTGCCACGCCGTGTCGTCAGGGCCCCGACTTGACGGCAGAAGTGGCCTCTCACCAGGGATTCCGTCGGTCAAGGGCCCCTTGTCGGGTAGGATGAGCGGGAACTTTCGAACAATCCGCAGGAGAGACGACGTGCCCGCAGAAACCCACGTGGAAAAGGGTCCGCTCGACCGCCAGGAGGTCTTCGAGTTGGTGCGTGACCAGCTGGCCGACATCCTCGAGGTCGAGCCCTCCTCGATCCGGGAGTCATCCTCGTTCGCCGAGGATCTCGATGCCGACTCGCTGGCCCTGATCGAGCTGGTCGAAGCCTTGGAGGAGGAGCTCGGAGAACGCACGGTCGGGTTCCGGATCGAGGACGAGGACCTCGAGGACCTCCGGACCGTGCGTGACGCCGTCGACTACGTGGTCGCCAAGCTCGGGAAGAGCTGACACGGCCAAAGATCCCGCCAGCCTGGACGGCGCCGGAGGCGCCGGATCCGAGGTCACGACCTCGGCCCGCTCCGTGCCCATTGGCGCGGAGCCAGGCGTCGCGCCGGGAACAGGCGTGCAGACGTCCGCCGCCCGCCGCCTGCAGGCTCCGAACCTCGGTGACCTGCTGCGACGGTTGGGTCGGCCGTTCGATGACGAGGGACTGCTCGTCCAGGCGCTGTCGCACCGCTCGTGGTGCGCCGAGGCGGGGGGACGGCCGTCAAACGAAAGACTCGAGTACCTGGGCGATGCCGTCCTCGGCCTGGTGGTGGCTGAACACTGCTACCGCATCTACCCCGAGATGCCCGAAGGCGCCCTGGCCCAGGTGCGCGCCGCCGTCGTCAACACCGCCGTGCTGGCTGAGGTCGCCCTCGAGCTCGAGCTCGGCCCCGTTCTGCTCCTCGGCCGGGGGGAGGACTCCTCGGGAGGTCGGGCCAAGCCGTCGATTCTGGCCAACGCCGTCGAGGCCGTGATCGCCGCCGTCTACCTCGACGGTGGCTGGGAGACCGCCACCGCCTTCGTCCTCGGACTTCTCGACCACCGCATCGAGGAGGCCGCCGCCGGGCCCGGCGCCGAGGACTTCAAGACACGTCTGCAGGAGATGGTGGTCCGCCGCGTCGGGAAGCTTCCCCAGTACGCGGTGGCAGGGACGGGACCCGACCATGCCCGCCGCTACACGGCGACGGTGATCGTCGGTGGCGCCGTCGTCGGTGAGGGTGAGGGCCGGTCCAAGAAGGACGCCGAGCAGGCTGCCGCCCACGCCGCATTTCCAGCGTTCGCAGAAGCGGTGGCGCCAATCGCTGCGGCCGCCGTCGATGCGCTCGCCGACTCGGTGGCCGGATCGGTTGCCGGATCGGTTGCCGGATCGGTTGCCGGATCGATTGATAGTGAGCGCTCCGACGGGGATGTGCACAGTCATGCCTGAGCTCCCGGAGGTCGAGACCATCCGCCGCGACCTCGAGAAGGAGGTCGTCGGGCGTCGGGTGAAGACCGTGGAGGTGAAGGGCAAGCGGTCGATCCGGCGTCACAAGAGCGGCCCCGAGTTCAAAGCCCGGATCGAAGGCCGGAAGATGACCTCGATCCGCCGGGCAGGGAAGTACCTGCTCGTCGGCCTCGATGACGACGACATCCTCGTGATCCACCTGGGGATGAGCGGCCAGTTGCTACGGGCCAAGGGTCCGAAGGACCCCCTGGACAAGCACACCCATGTCATCATCACCTTCACCCAGGGCGGACAGCTCCGCTTCGTCGATCCCCGCACCTTCGGAGAGATGTTCGTCACCGCCATCGGTGAGCTCGAGACGGTGCCTGAGCTGTCTCACCTGGGCTTCGATCCGCTCGAGGAGGTCATGAGCTGGGCCCGTTTCGGCCAGCTCCTGGCCGATCGGCACACCCCGCTCAAGACGCTGCTCATGGACCAGAAGTTCGTCGCCGGGATCGGCAACATCTACTCCGACGAGATTCTCTTCGCCGCCGGGCTCCGTTACGACCGGGGGTCGGATTCGCTGAGCGCGCAGGAGATCAGGCGGCTCTACCGCGCCATGGTCGAGACCCTGTCCGAGGCGGTGAAGTACCGGGGGTCGTCGCTGGCCGACGAGCAGTACCGCGACCTCTTCGGCGAGATCGGCGACTTCCAGGGCTCACACCAGGTCTACGACCGCGAGGGCAGCGCCTGCCGCCGGTGCCGCAACTCGATCGTCCGGGTGAAGGTCAACGGTCGCTCGGCGTTCTTGTGCGAGCACTGCCAGATCTGATTTCGATTCCCTCGCCGACGTCATCCCCGTCTGGCGCTGTGCGACAGGTAGGGTGACCACCGGTGTTCCTGAAGTCACTGACCCTGAAGGGCTTCAAGTCGTTCGCCGACCCGTCGACCTTGCAGCTGGAGCCCGGCGTGACCGTCGTGGTCGGGCCCAATGGCAGCGGCAAGTCGAACGTGGTCGACGCCGTCGCCTGGGTGCTCGGCGCCCAAGGACCGCGCACGGTGCGGTCGTCGAAGATGGAAGACGTCATCTTCGCCGGTTCCGCCGACCGCCCCGCCCTCGGGCGCGCCGAGGTGTCGCTCACCATCGACAATCGCGCCGGTCATCTCCCCGGCGGCCTGGCCGAGATCACCATCACCCGAACCCTGTTCCGTTCCGGTGACAGCGAGTACGCCTTGAACGGTCAGCCCTGTCGACTGCTCGACATCCAGGAGCTCCTGTCGGATTCCGGTGTCGGTCGCACCCAGCACGTGATCGTGAGCCAAGGGCAACTCGACCAGATCCTGAACGCCCGGCCCGAGGATCGTCGTGCCGTGATCGAAGAGGCGGCCGGAATTCTGAAGCACCGGCGCCGTCGGGAACGGGCCGAGCGCCGCTTGGCGGCGACCGAAGAGAACCTCGAGCGCCTGGGCGACCTCCTGCGTGAGGTGCGTCGTCAGATGCGGCCTCTCGAGCGCCAGGCGGCCGCCGCTCGCTCGCATGCGTCGCTGGCCGAGGAGTTGCGGGACCTGCGGCTCTATCTGATCGGTCGGGAGCTGGCCACTCTGGACGAGCGCCGGCGAGTCTCGACGGTCGAGCGCGACCGGCTGCGGGCGGCGGAGACCGCGCTGCGGACCTCGCTCGACGAACTCGACGCGGCAGCGGACACGGCCGCCGCCGAGTTGTCGGCCCGTCGCGAGGACGGGCTCATCGCCGCCCTCACCCTCGTCCACGGGCTCGGCGAACGGTGCCGGGGCCTCGCCGGCGTGCTGGCCGAACGGCGCCGGTCCCTCGTTCAAGCTCTGGCCGCCGCCGCTGACGCCGATGTGGTGTCGTCGCTCGAGACCGACGCGGCGCGGTTGTCGGACGAGCTCGAGTGGACGGCGGCCGAGGCCCGAGAGCTGGATCCTGTGTCGCAGGAGGTGGCGGCGGCCGAAGCCGAGCTGGCGGGCGATCTGGCGGCGTTCGACGCCGCCACCGGCGATCTGTCCGCCATGCGCGCCGCCGAGGAGGCCTTTGCCGTCGCCCGGGGCGAGAGGGAGCCGCTTCGTCGCGCTCTCGAGCGCGACGCCGGAGACCTGGAGCAACTCCATGAGCGGGTGGCCGTCCTCGAACGACGTCGCTTCACGCTCGAGGCCGAGATAGCCGATCTGACCGGTCAGCGGGCCGAGGCCGAGGCCGAAGTTGCCGCGTCGGCCACCCGGGTCGACGCCGCGCTGGTGGCGGCCGCCGCTGGCGCCGAGGCCTGGGACAGAGCCGAGAACCTCGGCCGCCAGGCTGAGCAGATGCGTCACCGACTCGAGGCCCGCGCCGAGGCGCTGACCCGCGCCGCCGCCGAGGCTCGCGGTGCGGCCGGTGCCGATGTGCTGGCCCGCGTCCCCGGAGTGATGGGATCACTGGTCGAGCTGGTGGACATCGATGACGGCTGGGAGGGCGCCTTCGAAGCCGCCGTCGGTGCGGCCCTGGCCGGCGTGGTGGTGCAAGACAACGACACGGCCCGTGCCGCGTTGACCCGGCTCCACGAAAACGACGTCGTCGGCACGGTGCTGACCCTGCCGTCGGCGCTTGCGGCTCCCGGTGCGCTCGAGAGCCCCGCCCTGCGCCCCGATGCCGAACCCGTCCGCCGCCACGTCCGTTCCCACGTTCCGGGGGTGGGGGAGCTGCTCGACCGCTTGCTGGCCGACGCCGTGGCCGTGGGCGGTGGGTGGCGCAACGCCGTCGACTACGCGCTCGAGCGTCCCGATCTCGTCGTCGTCACCTCGTCGGGCGACCGCTTCTCGACGGCCGGCTGGATTGTCCACGCCGGATCGTCGCCGGCCACGGCCGTGGCTACCGAGCAGGCGCGCCGCGAGGCCGNNCGGGCCGCCGCCGATACCGCCAGGGCCGCCGCTGCCGCCGCCCGGCGAGACGCCGACCGCGCCGTTGATCATCGCCAAGCCCTCGACGATGCCCGCTCCCGTGTCGAGTCCGAGCTCGGCGCCGTGGGGGACGAGGGGGCCGGGGCCGTCCGTCACAACAGCGCTCTCGTCGACCGGGTCGAGCGTGACACCGTGCGTCTGGCCGACATCGACAGGAGGTTGCCCGAGCTCGAACGGACAGCCACCGAAGCCGCCGCCCGTCTGCGCTCGGCCGACGAGACACGCCGCCATCATCAGGAACGTCGGATGCAGATCGAGGGTCGCCGACGCGATCTCGAGGTCCGCGTCGGTTCCCTGGCCGAGCGGCGCGCCGTGCTCGAGAACCGGCTTGAAGACGTCGAGCGGCGCTTGGCCGGGCACGTGGCCGAGCGCGATCAGGCCGGGGAGCGTCGACGCCGATTGGAGGCCGACGCCCGTGTCGTGGACCGCCTGGGCGACGTGGTCGATCGTCACGCGGCGCGGCTCGCGGCTCTGAGCGAGCGGTTGCACGAGGAGCGGTCGCGCCAGCTCGACGAGGTCCGTGCCGGCGGCGCCCGGCTCGACGATCTCCGTCGCCAGCGGGCCGCCGTCGAAGCCCGAGTGACCGAGACCCGCGACCTCTTGCAGCGCCTGGCGCTCGACCTGGCCGAATCCGGCGTCCGCCAGGAATCGGCCGTCGAGGCTCTGCGTCGCGAAATCGGTTGCGAACCGGAGACGGCCATGAGCGCTCGGTGCCCGGCCCTGCCCGATGGTGTCGACGCCGCCTCTCGTGCGGCCGCCGTCGAGTCGGAGCTGTCGTCGCTCGGTCCCGTCAATCCTCTGGCCCTCGAAGAGCTCGGCACCCTCGAGGAGCGACATCGTTTTCTCGAGGAGCAGGTGGAGGACGTCCGCCGGGCCCGCCGTGAGCTTCATCAGGTCATCAGGGCCGTCGACGACGAGATCACGCGCGTGTTCGCCGAGGCCTTCGCCGATGTGAACGAACACTTCCAGGTGCTCGTGGCCACTCTCTTCCCCGGCGGAAACGGGCGGCTGGTGCTCACCGACGCCACCGACCTGCTCGACACCGGTGTCGAAGTCGAAGCGCGCCCGGCGGGCAAGAACGTCCGCAAGCTGTCGCTTCTCTCCGGCGGTGAGCGCTCGCTCGTGGCCCTGGCCTTCCTCTTTGCCGTCTTCCGGAGCCGTCCCTCGCCCTTCTACCTCATGGACGAGGTCGAGGCCGCCCTCGACGACGTGAACCTCCACCGCTTCCTGGACCTTCTCCACGAGTTCCGGGACGAGGCCCAGCTCATCATCGTGAGCCACCAGAAGCGCACCATGGAGGCGGCCGACGCTCTCTACGGGGTGACCATGACCCCGGGCGGGTCGTCCAAGGTCGTGAGCCAGAAGGTGCGACGCCAGCCTGACGACGAGTCGGCCGCCGCCTCCACCAACTGACGGCCACCGACGTCCGGTGAGGCGCCGGTCATAGGGCCCGGAGCCTCTGCCGACATCTCGTAGGCTGCCCTCGCCATGCTGGCTCTTTGGATCGTCCTGGCTGTGGTCGTCGTGCTGGCGATCATGGCGTCCTCCGTCCTGCTCTTTCGGCGCGCCTCCACCCGCGGCCGTGCCGCCGGGGCGGAGCCGTCGGCTCTGCCGACGAAGTCGCCTCCGGCGCCTGAACCACCGGTGTCCGCTCCCACGACGGGGCCTCCCACGACGGGCGCTCCCGCCGAGGCTCCTCCCGCCGCACCGGCGAAACCCGTGGCCGACACGACGGCCATCGCCCCGCTGTCGGCGGCACCGGCGGCGCCGCCGGCGGTCGAGAGCACCGATGTCGCCGTCCCTGCCGATCTACGCGACCGGATGGGCAAGACCCGGGGCCTGCTCTCGGGTTACGTCCGGGCCCTGCGGGGCCGGGGTTCCGTCGACGATCAGACCTGGGACGACCTCGAAGAGGCCCTGTTGCGGGCTGATGTCGGCGTGGCCACCACCACTGCGCTGCTCCAGGATCTGCGCCAGCGCGTCCGCAGGGGCGAGCTGCGGGGACCCGACGCCGTCATCGCCGCCCTGCGCCACGCCTTGCGGGCTTCGCTCGAGGGCACCGCAAGCGCCGGCCTCGCTCTCGAGGAGGGAGTCACCAACGTCTGGCTCTTCGTCGGGGTGAACGGCGTCGGCAAGACCACGACGATCGGGAAGATCGCCCGGATGCAAACAGCGGCTGGACACTCTCTGCTCCTCGCCGCCGGCGACACCTTCCGGGCCGCCGCGGCCGAGCAGCTGGCCATGTGGGCCGAGCGGTCGGGGGCCGAGATCGTGCGGGGTGCCGAGGGGGCCGACCCGAGCGCCATCGTCTTCGACGCGGTCCAACGGGCCTCGGCCCGGGGCAACGACCTGGTGCTGGCCGACACGGCGGGGCGGCTGCACACCAAGGTCAACCTGGTCGAGGAGCTGAAGAAGATCCGGCGGGTGGCCGACCGCCCCCCCGGGAAGGTGACCGAGGTCCTCTTGGTCCTCGACGCCACCACCGGGCAGAACGGCCTCGTCCAGGCCAAGGAGTTCGCCGACGCCGTGGCGGTGACCGGTGTGGTGCTGACCAAGCTGGACGGCACGGCCAAGGGGGGTGTCGTGGTGGCCATCCAGCGTGACCTGGGACTGCCGGTCAAGCTGGTGGGGTTGGGCGAGGGCCCCGACGATCTCGTGGTCTTCGACCCGGTCGAGTTCGTCGACGCCCTTCTGGGGTGAGTGGTACCCACCGGTTCGGCAGCGGAGCCCTGCAGAAAGGCGCAACTTCATCGTTGGTAGCCTGACTTCTCATGTTTGACGCGCTCTCGGATCGCCTCGAGCGGATCGCCGGCCGCCTGCGGAGCAGAGGACGGTTGAGCGAGGCGGACCTCGACGACGCCCTGGTCGAGATCCGCACCGCCCTCCTCGAAGCCGATGTCGAGCTCGGTGTGGTGCGCGGTTTCACCGATGCCGTCCGGTCCCAATGCACCGGCGAGGAACTCTCGAAGAGCCTCACGCCCGGCCAACAGGTCATCAAAGTCGTCCATGAAGAGCTGGTCCGGATCTTGGGCGGCGAGACGCTGAAGCTGACCTACGCGTCGAGACCTCCGACGGTCGTGTTGCTGGCCGGCCTGCAGGGCTCAGGCAAGACGACGGCGGCGGCCAAGCTCGCCCGCTGGTTCAAGCAGCAGGGCCGTAACCCGTTGCTCGTGGCTGCGGACCTGCAGCGCCCGGCTGCTGTCGAGCAGTTGCGTGTGCTCGGCCGGGATGCCGGGGTGCAGGTCTTCTCGGAGCCCACCGATCCGGTCAGCGTGGCCGCCGGCGGCTTGGCCGAGGCGACGCGCCTCGGCCGGGACGTCCTCATCGTGGACACTGCCGGCCGGCTCGCCATCGACGAGGCCCTCATGGACGAGGTCCAGCGGATCTCCGCCGCCGTCAACCCGGACTACACCTTCCTCGTAGTCGATGCCATGACTGGCCAGGATGCGGTCAGGACGGCCGAGGCCTTCCACGAGACTCTGGCGCTCGACGGCGTCGTCTTGACCAAGGTGGACGGCGACGCCCGCGGGGGCGCGGCGCTGTCGGTGAAGGAGGTGGTCGGCAAGCCGATCGCCTTCGTGTCGACCGGTGAGCGTCTGGCGGACTTCGAGACATTCCATCCCGACCGTCTCGCGAGCCGCATCCTCGGTATGGGCGACGTCATGGGCCTGATCGAGAAAGCCGAGCGGGAGTACGACGAGGGAGTCGCCGAGCGCGGCGTCGAGGCCCTGAGCGCCGGTCGCTTCTCCTTCGACGACTTCCTCGAGCAGCTACAGCAGTTGAAGCGTTTGGGACCTTTGACCGGGATGCTCGGCATGCTGCCCGGCGTCCCGAAGGAGGTCCGAGATGCCAAGATCGACGACCGTGACGTCGGCCGCATCGAGGCCATCATCCACTCGATGACTGCGGCCGAGCGGAGGGATCCGAACATCCTCGACGGCTCCCGGCGGCTCCGGATCGCCAATGGCAGCGGAGTCACCACGACCGAGGTCAACAACCTCCTCCGGCAGTTCAAAGAGATGCAGAAGATGGTGCGCGGCATGGCGCCGATGAGCCGGATCGTCGGCGGGAAGGCGAAGAGAGGCAACAATCGCAAGAAGGGTGGCCGCGTCACTCCGTCGAGCAGGACCGCCCGATAGGCGCGGCTTGCCGAGCTGCCGAAAGATCGACTGAAGAGAAAAGAGAGAATCTGTGTCCGTGAAGCTCCGCCTCATGCGGGTGGGAAAGAAGAAGCAGCCGACCTACCGCGTCGTGGCTGCCGACAGTCGATCGCCGCGTGATGGCCGTTTCATCGAGATCGTCGGTACCTACGCACCCCGGGGCCGTTCGGCCGCCGACCCCGACGCCATCGTCGACATCGACAACGTGAAAGCCCTCAAGTGGCTGCGCCAGGGTGCCACCCCCACCGAGAGGGTGGAGAAGCTCCTGAAGAAGTCCGGCGCCTGGGGCGAATACCGTCCGGGTGAAGCCCCGGCGGCAGCGGCCACACCGGCCGAGGCTCCGGCGGAAGCCAAGTGAGCGACGAGGGTTTCGACGACGCCAACGCCGTGGACGACGAGGTCGATGTCAACGACATCAACGTGGCCGACGACATGGCCGGCAACCGCGTCGATGGAGGAACGGCCCGGTCCGTTCTCGACTACATCACCCGTTCCATCGCCACCGAGCCCGACGCCGTCGTCCTCGAAGCCGACGACTCCGGCCGCACTGTGCGTTTCCGCATCCACGTGGCCCAACGCGATATGGGCCGCATGATCGGGCGCCGNNAACGTCGACTTCGTCGACGACTGACGATCCCCGTCATGATCCCGTCCCCCACGGGACGGATGAGGGGCTCCTCGACGTGGGCCGCGTGGTGCGACCTCACGGACTACGCGGCGAAGTCGTCGTCGACCTCGTGAGCAACCGCGCCGAACGGTCCATGCCGGGCTCGGTCTTCATAACCGATGAGGGCGAGCTGTGCATCGAGAGCTCGCGTCCTTTCCAACATCGTTGGCTCGTCACCTTCGCCGGTGTCCAGGGGATCGACGCCGCCGAGGCGCTGCGTGATCGCGTACTGCGGGCACCTCCCCTCGACGACCCCTCCGCCCTTTGGGTACACGAGCTGGTGGGGTCGGCCGTCATCGACAAGGCTGACGGTCGTCACCTGGGCACGGTGACAGCCGTGGTGGCCAATCCGGTCAGCGACCTCCTGGAGCTCGACGGCGGAGCTCTGGTGCCGCTGCGCTGTGTCGTCGATCACAGTCCCGGCCGGATCGTGGTCGATGTCCCGCTCGGCCTGCTCGACTGACCGGGCCCATGGCCGGCGTAGGGGGCCCGATGCGTGTCGACGTCTTCACCATCTTCCCCGAGCTCCTCGAGGGGTTCTGCTCGGGGGCGCTTCTCGGTCGGGCCCGGAGCACCGGCGTGCTCGACCTGCGCATCTACGACCTGCGTGACGACACCTCCGACGCCCGGCGTTCGGTCGACGACGCTCCGTTCGGAGGAGGGGCCGGCATGGTCCTCACCCCCGGCCCCGTTTTCGCATCGGTGGAGAGGGCGGACCCGCCCCGGCCCCTGTACCTCCTTGGTCCCCGGGGACGTCGCTTCGACCAACACATGGCCGAGGAGTTGGCCGCGCTGGCCACGACGGCATCGGGCGGTTTCTCGCTGCTCTGCGGCCGCTACGAGGGTGTCGACGAGAGGGTGTCGGACCATCTCGTCGACGGCGAGCTGTCCATTGGTGACTACGTGCTCGCCGGCGGTGAGGCGGCCGCCGTGGTGGTCGTCGAGGCCGTTTCCCGCCTCCTTCCCGGTGTCATGGGGAACGAGGCCTCGGCCGTGGACGAGAGCTTTACCTCGGGGCTCCTCGAATACCCCCATTACACCCGCCCGGCCGATTTCCGGGGTTGGGAGGTGCCCGAGGTCCTGCGGACAGGCGACCACGCCCGGATCGAGAGGTGGCGCCGGGCCATGGCCCTGCACCGGACGATCGATGAGCGGCCCGACATGATCGCCGCCCGGGGCGGGATCTCCGCAGAGGAGCAGCGCCTGCTCGAACGGGAGGATCTCCAGGCCGATTCCCTCGACGGCCCGGTCTCACCCGACAGGGCCGCCAGGCGACCTTCCGACGGCCGCTCGGGGCCGTAGGGGGCGGGGCCGAGGGGAAAGGTCCTGGGTGGGTGCGCCCCCCTCTCAGGACGCGGCTATTCTCGCTAGTTCCAGCAGGCCCGAACGGTCGGCCGTCGCTCGAAGGTGGCTCTGCGCCCGGGTGCCGCTCGAGCCGCTCGCAATCGACCCGCGAAGGGACGCGCACCATGAATCCCACTGACATCGTCGATCGCGAGTTCCTGCGAGACGACATTCCCGAGTTCGGCCCCGGCGACACCCTCAAGGTCCACGTGAGGGTTGTGGAAGGGACCCGTGAGCGCGTCCAGGTCTTCCAGGGGGCAGTGATCCGTCGCCAAGGTTCCGGGGCCCGCGAGACCTTCACCGTCCGCAAGGTGAGCTTCGGCGTGGGGGTGGAGCGGACCTTTCCCGTCCACTCGCCTGTCCTGGCCAAGATCGAGATGGTGACGAGGGGCGACGTGAGGCGGGCCAAGCTCTATTACCAGCGTGACCGTATCGGCAAGGCGGCCAAGATCAAGGAGAAGCGGGCAGTCCGCCCGTAGGGCGATGAGCGAAGAGGACCTCGAACGCTACGAGGCCGACATCGAGCTGGCGCTTGTCCAGGAGTACCGCACGGTGCTCCCCCTGTTCAACTACGTGGTGGAGACCGAACGACGGTTCTATCTGGCCAACGAGGTGAAGGTCTCCGTCGGCAACGGCTCGGCCCCCACCTGCATTGAGGTCGAACTGACCGACGCCTGGGTGTGGGACATGTACCGACCGGCCCGCTTCGTCCCGAGCGTGAAGGTCATGACGTTTCGTGACGTGAACGTGGAGCGACTCCCCGAACGCGATACCTGAGGACTGCCCCGTAGCGCCAGCGCCGTCCGTCGTCGAGCCGTCTGTCACCGGCCCACCGCCCATCGGTCAGGGCCACCGTCACAGCCGTGGGGAACACTCCCGCCATGGCCACCGTTCCGGTACCCGCCCGCCCTGCCGCCGCTACCGCCGCCAGCGCCCCGTCCACCAGTGACGGCCGTCGTGAGCTCGGCCAGCGGGGCGAAGAGGCTGCCGCCCGCTGGTACGCAGAGGCCGGTTACGACATCGTGGACCGCAACTGGCGATGCGCCGAGGGCGAGATCGACCTTGTGGCCATCGATCCTCGTGGCTCGATCGTGGTGATCTGCGAGGTGAAGACCCGGTCTTCCACGGCCTACGGGACTCCCGCCGAAGCGGTCACCATGGCCAAACAAAGACGGCTGCGACGTCTGGCGGCGCGGTGGCTTTCGCACCAGCGGGCGGGCGGATCGCCGATGCGGTCCGTCCGTTTCGACGTCGTCGCCGTGTTGTCCGACCGTTCCAAGGATCTCGTCGTCGAGGTCGTGCACGACGCCTTCTGAGATCGCGTCTGTTCGTGGCCCGATTCTCGTTTCTATTAGGGTGCAGCCGATGAGCGGCGAAACCATCATTGTGGAACGGGAAGCGGGCGTGGTCACCGTCACCCTCAACCGACCCGAACGCAAGAATGCGGCCAACGGAACGATGTGGCAGGAGCTCTACGCCACCGTGCAGGAGGTGACCCGTCGTCGCGACGATCGCGTCCTGGTGATCACCGGCGCCGGGGGAGCCTTCTGCTCCGGGGCGGACATCGGTGACCCCAAGGGCATCAGCGGTGACTCCGAAGACCCCCCCCTCACCCGCATGCGCTTCCTCGGTTCGGTGATGCTGGCGCTCTACGACCTTCCCAAGCCCACCATTGCCAAGATCCGCGGGATCGCCGCCGGTGCCGGTCTGAGCCTGGCCCTGTGCTGCGACCTCACCGTCGTGTCGTCCACGGCCCGGTTGTCGGAGATCTTCTCCAAACGGGGACTCTCCGTCGATGGCGGATCGTCTTGGCTGTTGCCGAGGCTCGTCGGCTTGCACCGGGCCAAGGAGCTCGTCTATTTCGCCGACACCCTGTCGGCCGAGGAGGCCCTCGCCTTCGGACTGGTGAACCGCCTGGTGGCCGACGAGGAGATCGACGCCTTCGTCGACGGGTGGGCCAGGCGCCTGGCCGCCGGTCCGCCCATCGCGCTGTCCATGAGCAAGAAGCTCTTGAACAACAGCGCCGCCGTCTCGATGGCCCAGGCCTTGGAGGACGAAGCCCGCTGCCAGACCGTGAATTTCACCACCGAGGACACCCGTGAGGCCATGCGCGCTTTCGCCGAGAAGCGCGACCCCAACTTCGTCGGCCGCTGATCCACCTCGCTGTCGGGGCCGGCCCTCTTCGACGGCTGATGGGCGATGCGATCCCCACGTCGCCTAAGTCCACCTGCCCGTTGTCGGTGTTGTGGATGTCTCCAAACCCGACGGCGCTGCCCGAGATCGCGCCACCGCCTGGAGGCCCGGGAGCACCCGGGAGCGGGAGGCCGTCCGTCGCGTAAGCTGGCCGGCTTTGCTTACTCGACTCCCACTCCCTGATCCCGGCGAACCAGACACGCGTTCGCCGGTGCGATTCCTTGTCTGGTTGGCGCGCCAACAGCGAGCCACCGTCATAGGTGGCGGCTTCTTTGGCGCCGTGTGGATGGGCTCGCAGAGTTTGATCCCGGCCGCGCTCGGCGCCGCTATCGATGCCGTGGCCCGCCGCGACCGGGCGGAGCTGTGGACGTGGTCGGCTGTCGTACTGGGCCTCGGCATCGTGCAAGCCGTCACCGGTGTGCTGCGTCATCGGCGTGCCGTCGCCAATTTTCTCACCGCCGCGGTGCGGGTCCAGCAACTGGTGGCGCGTCAGGCGAGCGATCTCGGGTGGGACCTGACCCGACACGTGGACGCAGGAGAAGTGGCGAGCATCGGGACCACCGACGTCCAGCGGATCGGCCACCTGCTTGATGTCAGCGCCCGAGCCACCGGTGCCGTGGTCTCCTACCTCATCGTGGCGGCGCTCCTGTTTTCCTCGTCGGTGCGCCTCGGGCTCGTCCTGGTGATCGGTGCCCCTCTCTTTGTGCTCCTGGTTCTGCCCGTCATGCGACCCCTCGAACGCCGACAGACCGCCGAGCGGTCGGCGCGCGCCGGTGCATCTTCTCTGGCCGCAGATACGGTGGTCGGTCTACGTGTGCTGCGTGGGCTGGGTGGGGAAGAGGTCTTCGCCGACCGGTACGCCGCCGCCTCGCAGCAGGTGCGCGCCGCCACGGTCCGCACCGCGCTCACCCAATCCATCCTCGATTCGTTCCAGGTCTTCGTACCTGGAGCGATCCTCGTCGTCGTCACCTACATCGGCGCTCATCTGGTGCTGTCGAGCGCCATTTCACCAGGCCGACTCGTGGCCTTCTACGCCTACGCCGCCTTTCTCACTCTCCCTGCCCAGACCCTGATCGAAGCGGCCACCCGATGGTCGGCGGCCACCGTGGCGGCGGGCCGGGTGCTCACCGTGCTCCGCCGGGCCCCCGATCTTCCACGACCGACGGCTCCTGTGGCGGAACCGCCGGTTGGTCCCCTCACCGACGCGCTGACGGGGTTCTCGGCCGAACCCGGGCGCCTGACGGTGGTGGTCGCCACTGATCCCGAGGAGGCGAGCGCGCTGGCCGCTCGTCTGGGGCGCTATGTCGATTGTCCGGGTGACGGCGTGGAGCTGGCGGGGACCGCTCTCGCCGATCTGTCGCTCGAGGTGGTGCGCCGGCGAGTGCTGGTGGTCGACCGAGACCCCCAGCTGTTGGCGGGCACCTTGGCCGACGCCGTTGACGTGCCGGCGTTCGGTTCGCAAGTGGACAACAGGCCGACCGTCGTGGAGGCCCTCGACGCGGCTGCCGCCGCTGACATCGTCGAGGCCCTGGCCGACGGGATATTGACGGAGCTACCCGAACGTGGGCGCACCCTGTCGGGTGGCCAGCGCCAGAGGATCGTTCTCGCCGCCGCGTTGCGGGCGGACCCTGACGTACTCGTCCTGGACGAGCCGACCAGCGCGGTGGACGCTCACACCGAGGCCGACATCGCCGTACGTCTGCGTCGGGTGCGGGCGGGACGCACGACCGTGGTGCTCTCGACGAGCCCCTTCCTCCTTGAACATGCCGACACTGTGGCTTTCCTCGACGGTCATGTGCGCGCTGTCGGCAGCCATCGCCATCTGCTCCAGTCCGAGCCGCGTTACGGCCGGCTCGTCACGAGGGGTGCCCCGTGAGTGCGGCTCCCACGACGTTCAACGAGGCCGGTATCCTGCCCGTGGCCTCGGGGCGGGCATCGTGGCGTCATGTGCGCCGCCTGATCAAGGAGCAGCGCCGCTCCGTCATCGTGGTTCTGGCTTTGCAGGGCGTCGCCAGCGCCGCCGGCCTGGTCGGACCGAAGGTGCTCGAGGAGGTCATCAACAACACCACCAGGAGCGGCGCCGCAGGCCGGATCGACACCGCCATCGCCATCTTCGCCGGCGCCCTCGTGGTCCAGACCGTGCTCACAGGGGTGAGTCGCGGACTGGGCGCCATTCTCGGGGAGCGGGTGCTGGCCCGCCTGCGTGAGCAGCTCGTCACCCGAGTCCTCGACCTCCCCCTGGGCGTGGTCGAGCGGGCGGGTTCGGGCGATCTGCTCACCCGGGCCTCCACCGACGTCGACGACCTGTCTTATTCCGTGCGCGCCGGGCTCCCGCAACTGCTGGTGGCGAGCGTCACGGTCGTGCTGGCCGTGGCGGCGTTGCTCTGGACGGCCCCGGTCCTCGGGCTCGCCCTGGTGCCGAGCATCCTCCTCCTGGCGCTGGCCACGCGCTGGTACCTGCGCCGCGCCCGGAGTGCCTATCAGGAAGAGATGGCGGCGTACGCCCGGGTCAACGGCGACATCCAGGAGAGCGTGGCTGCTGGACGCACGATCGACGCCTTCCGCCTCGGACCCAAACGCATCGCCCAGACCGACCGCCACATCAAGGCGTGGATCGGCTGGGAGCGCCGGACTCTCGGTCTCCGTACCGTGTTCTTCGGCGCCAGCGAGATCGGCTATGTGATTCCTCTGGTCCTGACCATCCTTCTCGGCGGTCTGATGCACATCGACGGCCACTTGTCCCTGGGGGCCGTCACCGCGGCGGCGCTGTACGCGCAGCAGCTGATCGGCCCGGTCGACACCCTGTTGGCCTGGATGGACGAGGTGCAGGTGGCCTCGGCGTCGTTGTCGCGGGTGCTCGGGGTCCACGAGGTCGAACCGGCGCCGACCACGGGGGACGAGCCGGCCGGTCAGCAGGTCGTGGCCCGAGCTCTGCGGTACGCCTACAACGAGGGCCACGACGTCCTGCGGGGTATCGACCTGGCACCCGCGCAAGGAGCCAGAGTGGCGGTGGTGGGTCCGAGCGGGGCGGGCAAGAGCACCCTCGCTCTGTTGCTCGCCGGCGTGTACGTGCCGCGTGCCGGTCGGGCCACCGTCGGGGGAGTCGATGCGCACCTGATCCCGCCGGTGCGACTGCGCCGCGAGATCGCCCTCGTCACCCAGGAACATCACCTGTTCGCCGCTTCTATTCGCGACAACCTGCGGCTCGTGGCCCCCGACGCCGACGACGATGAGCTCTACTCGGCACTGGACGCCGTCGACGCCGGTGCCGCCGTACGGGCGCTGCCCGATGGTCTCGACACCCGGATCGGCTCGGCCGGCGCCATTCTCGCCCCGGGCGTGGCCCAACAGATCGCCATCGCCCGGTTGGTGTTGGCGAACCCCCACACCCTGGTGCTCGACGAGGCCACCTCGCTTCTCAACCCGTCGGCCGCCCGCCACCTCGAGCGTTCTCTGGCCCGGCTACTCGAGGGTCGGACGGTCATCGCCGTGTCCCACCGGTTACACACCGCCAACGACGCCAGCATGGTCGCCGTCGTGGAGGACGGCAGGATCACCGAGTTCGGGGCCCACGACGATCTGCTGCGCGCCTCGGGTGCCTACGCCGCCCTGTGGCGGTCGTGGCAGGGCGACGACGACAATCCCGCTCCATCGCCATGACGTTGTTCGGGTCGCCCGACGCGCGTCGTGGGCTTTGCATGGTTGGCATCTCCGCGCCTTGTCATGTGCGGCGGCGCGCCCTGCCCCTACCAGCCGGAGGTGACGAGGACGTGCTGGAGGACGTCGAACTCCTCGAGGCACTGACCGGCTCCGATGGCCACACAGCTCAGGGGGTCGGGCGCAGTGACGATCTGCATGCTCGTCTCGTGGTGCAACCGGGGGCCGAGGCCCTGGAGCAGCGCCCCACCGCCGGTGAGCACGATCCCCTTCTCCATGATGTCGGCGGCAAGCTCGGGCGGAGTCTTGTCGAGTGTCACCTTCACGGCGTCGACTATGGCCGAAACGGGCTCGGCGATCGCCTGGCGGATCTCCTCGGTCGACACCACGAGAACCTTGGGCAGGCCGGTGACGAGGTCGCGGCCGCGGACCTCGGCATACAACTCCTCCTGGAGGGGGTGGGCTGAACCGAGGGTGATCTTGATCTCTTCTGCCGTCCGCTCTCCGAGCGCCAAGCTGTGCTCCTTCTTGACGTAGGAGATGATCGCCTCGTCGAGCTCGTCGCCCCCCACGCGGATCGACTGCGAGACGACGATNNGGCTCCTCGATGATGTACGCCTTGCGGGCGCCGGCGTTCATGGCCGCTTCCATGACGGCTCGCCTTTCGACACCGGTGATGCCGGAAGGGACGCAGATGATCATGCGCGGCTTGGCGAATCGGCGTGAGTGGGCGCGCTGGATGAAATAGCGGAGCATTTTCTCGCAGATCTCGAAATCAGCGATGACCCCATCCTTCAAAGGGCGAATGGCCTGGATGTGACTCGGCGTCCGGCCGATCATGCGCTTGGCCTNNGGGTGTTGGCGGTGCCGAGATCAACAGCCATGTCTCGGCCGAGGATGGAGAACCGGTTGTCGGCCATGGGGCGTCGATCCACCTTTAGGATCAGCCCGGATGCGGTCGCCAAGGGCGGGCGGTTCTCCCTCGGGGCTGGAATCACCTCAAGACTACCCTGCCCTCGATCAGCTCGTCGTACCTGATGAACGACGGTCCAGGGGGAGTNNCCCCCGCCGTAAGGTGCGACTGACGCCTCGTGTGGCCGACGTCAAGAAAGTGGCCCTCTCACCGAATTAGCACGGGTTCTTCCGCTCGTGCCTGCCCCGTGGGAGCTGTCGTGCTCGCCTCAATACCATCCGCCACACTGCACGGAGTCGACGGCCGTGCCGTCTCCGTCGAAGTCCATGTTTCGGGCGGCCTTCCCGGCTTCACCGTCGTCGGACTGCCCGANNGCGTGCGTGCCGCCCTGTCATCGAGCGGTCTGGAATGGCCGCGGCACCGCATCACGGTGAACCTGGCGCCATCAGGCACGCGCAAGGGCGGATCAGGCCTCGACCTCCCGATCGCCGTCGGGGTCCTGGTGCCCGACGGCTCACTGCCTCGTGCCTGCGTCGAGGACACCGCCTGCATCGGGGAACTTGGACTCGACGGATCGCTGCGGTCGGTCCCGGGCATCGTGCCGATGGTGGCCGCCCTGAGATGCAGCCGCGTGGTGGTGCCTGCCGAGTGCGTCTCGGATGCTCGACTGGTCGGTGGTCACGAGGTCCGGGCTGCCGCCAGCTTGGGCGGGCTCGTCCACGCGCTGCGAGGCGAAGGTCCCTGGGCAGAGGCGCGGAGCGTTGATACCGAACGCGCCGTGTTGCCGCTCATACCCGACCTGGCCGACGTCAGAGGCCAGACGGTGGGTCGGCGGGCGCTCGAGGTGGCCGCCGCAGGAGGTCACCACCTCCTGCTCGTGGGCCCCCCTGGTTCGGGCAAAACGATGCTCGCCCACCGGCTCCCGGGCCTGCTGCCGCCGCTGGGACAGGACGAGGCGCTGGAGGTCACGCGGATCCACTCTGCGGCGGGTATCGCTCTNNGGAGCGTCCGCCATTCCGAGCCCCTCATCACAGCGCCACCGAGGTGTCTCTCATCGGTGGCGGCACGGCCTGGTTGCGACCGGGTGAGATATCGCTGGCGCACGGTGGGGTGCTCTTTCTCGACGAGTTGGGCGAGTTCCCCGCCGTCGCTCTGGACATGTTGCGCCAACCGCTCGAGGAAGGTGTGGTGCGGATCAGGAGGGCCCGCCGGGCTGTCGACCTTCCCGCTCGGTTCCTCCTCGTGGGTGCCATGAACCCGTGCCCCTGTGGTGAAGGAAGCGTTCCCGGTGCCTGTCGATGTACCGACGCCGCCCGCGCCCGTTACGCGCGTCGCCTCTCGGCGCCTTTACTCGACCGTTTTGATCTGGCCCTTTCCCTCGGGCGCCCCGACGTCGACGACCTGCTCGGGGGACCCCGTGGCGAATCCTCGGCGAGCGTGGCGGAACGTGTGCGTTTCACCCGCGTGATTGCCGCCACCCGTGGCGTGCGGTGTAACGCCGAGATCGCGCCGGAATCCCTGGATGAGTTCGCTCCACTGTCTCCGGACGCGGCCGCATTGCTCGAACGGCGGCTGCGAGCGGGAGCCTTATCGGCGCGAGGGTTGCACCGGGTGCGACGCGTGGCCCGGACGCTCGGGGACCTCGACGGCACCGGTGAGCTGATCGGCGCCCGTCAAATGGTGGAGGCACTTCATCTGCGTGACGCCGGTTGTACCCGGCCGGCCGGGTCGTCGTCATGAGGAGCGTCGACGACCTCGCCGACGACGAACGATTCGCCGCCGCCATCGCCGCGCTCGGTGCCGGCCCGGTGCGGACGCGCCGGTTTCTCGAGGGGTTTGACCCCGTGACGGCCTGGGAGGCATTGGCCGCTGGCCGACACCCCGGCGATCCCGATCGGCACTACCAGAGCAAGGCGAGGCCAGCGCTCTTGGAGTCTGTCGGAGCCTGCTGCACTCGGAACGGGGTAGCCGTCCGCCTCTTCGGGCGCCCCGGCTATCCGGCGACTCTGGCGGGCGACCACGAGGCCCCTGGTGTTCTCTTCACGCTCGGGGATCCGTCCGTTCTGGACACGAGCCCCCGGGTGGCGATCGTCGGTACTCGCAGCGCCACCCCGTACGGGTTGAGCGTCGCCTCCGAGTTGGGACGGGGACTGGCGGAGGCCGGCGTGGTGGTGGTGTCGGGCCTCGCCCGGGGCATTGACTCGGCTGCGCACGCCGGTGCTCTGGCAGTGGCCGGCGGGAGCGCCCCGGTGGCTGTCCTCGGGACGGCGCCCGATGCTGCTGTTCACCGTGCCGAGGCTCAGCTTAAACAGGCCATCGCCGAAAAAGGGGCGGTTCTCTCCGAACGGGCACCGGGATCCTCTGGGACCCCCGTCTGGTGCTTCGCCGTGAGGAACCGGATGTTGGCGGCGCTCGCTCACGTGGTGGTCGTCGTCGAGTGTCACCGCAAGGGCGGATCACTCAATACGGTGAAGGCTGCATCCGATCGGGGAGTGACGGTGGCGGCCGTTCCCGGCTCGGTGCGCAGCTCAGCTTCCGCCGGGTGCAACGCCCTGCTGGTGGACGGCGCCACACCGGTGCGCGATGTCCAGGACGTCCTCGCCGCCGTGGAGCTGGCCATCACCGGTCTGCCCGGAATTGTGCCCCCTCGGACGCCACCCAGAGCGTCTCCGGATCGAGCAGCGGCGGCCCGTGCCCCGAGCCCGATGGCGGCACGCACATTGCGGGCTCTCGATCACGACCCCGCCAGCCTGGACACCGTGGTCCGCCGGTGTGCGCTTCCCCTGGCCGACGTGGCTGAGGCCCTCGAACAGCTCGCCGCCGCCGGTTTGGCGACGGGCTCCGGCGGATGGTGGTCCCGGTCGAACCGTTAGCAGACGCGCAAGGGCAGCGTCGCCGCCGCGACGCTGCCCTTGCTTCGACGTCGGTGCCCCCCGGATCGACGCCGAGATCTAAACCTTTCCTTCAAGCACGGGAGCCCCAACCGAGGCGATGACCTCGAGGATCTCGGCTCCGACCAACTCGTCCCTCTCAAGCAGGGCATCGCGCAGGCCTTCGATGACGGCTTGGTTCCTCTCGAGGAGCTCGCGCACCTCTGTCTTGGCCTTGCGCAGAACGTCCTCGACCTCGTCGTGTCCGTCTTCGGATGACAGGACCTTGGCGACGATGTTGCCACCACCGCCAGTCTCGAGAGCCATCGACGAGATCAGGGTGCTCCCCATGCCGAGGCTGCCGATCATCTGGCAGGCGACGATCGTCGCTGCCTTCAGATCGCTCGCCACTCCGGAGCTGGCCTCGCCGAAGAACAGCTCCTCGGCCACCATGCCACCGAATGCGATGTGGATGAGGGCTTCCATCTCGGTACGGGTCTTGAGGAAGCGCTCCTCTTCTTCTGAGTGGGCGAGCAGGCCCAACGCGTCCTTCCGCTTGATGATGGAAAGAACGTCCAGCTTGCGACCCTTGCCCACGAGCCAGGCCACGACGGCGTGTCCGGCTTCGTGGGTGGCGATGGTCCGGCGCTCGGCTTCGGCGTACTCGACGGGCTGGGCGAGGCCGATCTCCTCGGTCATCTTGGCGTTCTGGATATCAGCCCACGAGAGGCGGTCACCTTGACGGCGCAGCGCCCAGATAAGGGACTCGTCCAGCAGGTGCTCGATCATGACGGGGGAGTACCCGAATGTCATGGCCGCCAGAGAGTCGCGCTGTGCGGGGTCGTCGAGCTCCGCTTCGTGGGCCTTCTTCTCTAGGTAGTAGTCGATGATCTCGCGGCGACCGGTCCGGGTGGGCAGGTCGAAGTAGATGGTGCGGTCGAAGCGTCCCGGCCTCACGAGGGCGGGATCGAGGTCGGCGGCCCGGTTGGTGGCACCGATCACAAGGATGTTGGCCGGGGTGGCCGGCTTCTTTTGGATCTGGCGACCGGAGGGCATCCAGCCGTTCACCATGTCGCTCAGCCGCGATCCGATGCGCGTCATGATCGCCGGCTGGTCGAAGGACTGGAGCTGGATGAGCAGTTCGTTGACGACCCCGGAGACGCCTTCGGCCTTGCCTGTTCCCATGCCGCCGCGTGCGCCACCGATGGCGTCGATCTCCTCGATGAAGCCGATGGCGCCACCTTCACGACGTGCGTACTTGCGCAGGGCCTTGAAGTACGAACGGATCTTGCGGTTCGTCTGGCCGTAGTACATCGACTGGAAGGCCGACGAGGACACGAAGAGGAAAGGCACACCCGCCTCGGCGGCCATGGCCTTGGCCATGTAGGTCTTGCCGGTACCCGGGGGCCCTTCGAAGAGCAGGGCACGGCGGGGCGAACCACCCATGTGCTCGGTGAACTTGCGGTGACCGAGGAAGAGGTTGAGCGTCTTCACCACCTCGTCGACCACGAGCCCGGCGCCACGGACGTCCTCGAAGCGGACGTCTATCTCACTGGGCCGGTACAGGACGTGAGGCGACCGGCCGGCACCGAGCAGAGGGACGATGATGGCGGTCCCCAGCAGGGCGATGAGGGCCATGGCCGGGAGATAGGGAAGAAGGGCGTGGGGGAAGTGCGGCACGGAAAAGGGGCCCCCACCCCAGAGAACGACGCGTGCCACGAGGAGCAGGGCGATCGGCACCAGGACAAGGCCAAGTCGCAGGAGACGCCGTTGGCGGACCCGCTCACGGGTGGTTCCGACGTCGGCCGTCGAGGCCCCGATCACGTGAGATTGGCCCAGGGTCCGCAGCTCGGCCGAGGCTTGGGACGAACCATCGAGGGATTGTCCTGAGTATGACTCGCGACCTGTGCGCTTTGTCATGTGGTTCTTCCCTTTCAACCTGGGGGGCGGCCCTCCGTGCCTGGACCGGCGGGCTCGGTTGGTTTTGTCCGTGAGCTCACTGTGCGGGGCCGATGTCATGCCCCCCGCAACCACGGCCCAAATGTCTCCCAATAGCGACGACCTTCGACGTCTGGACGACGGTCCTGGCACCGGGCCCGACAGCACGATCGGCACCCAGAGAGCCGTTCGACCAGCACTTTCATGCCGATAGCGGGCCAGGTGTCACGGCTGCAGGGCGGGCCGTCGAGATGGATCGGTCCGTGTCCTTGGGACAGGCAGTGTCCATGCGACAGGCTGTGGTGTGTCCTTCATCGTGGACGGAATGAACGTCATCGGCTCGCAGCCCGACGGCTGGTGGCGGANNCCGAGGACCTAGCCCCGCTCCTAAACGATGGGGCCGAGATCACCGTCGTCTTCGACGGCCGGGCGCCGGCCGGTGAGCACGATGAGGCGGTGACGACCGGAGTCCGCATCTCTTTCGCTCCCGGGGGTCCGAATGCAGCCGACGACGCCATTGTCGAGTTGGTCAGCGGTCTGACGAGCCCGGCGGACACGATCGTGGTCACCTCTGACCGTGCGCTCGTCGAGCGAGTGTTGCAGCTGGGTGCCAAGGTCGAAAGCGCCAAGGCCTTCCGGTCGCGCCTGTCCGGTCCGCCTCGAGGAACATGAATGGTCCGTCAAGGGACCCAACGGCGGGACACGGGATCTTCCCCCGGGGATAATCTGCCACTGTGATGACAAAACTGACGAAATTCGGTCTCCAGATCCCGAGCTTCACCTATGGCGACCACGTTGGCGGTGATGCCGAAGGCGGGGGAGGAGGGCTGTTCGAAAAGGTCGCGTCGATCGCCACCACGGCCGAATCGGCCGGTTTCGATTCCGTGTGGGTCATGGACCACCTCTTCCAGATCCCCGGCATCGGCAAGGTTGACGAACCGATGTTCGAGGCGTATACCCTTCTCGGTGGCCTGGCCGCCCGCACCAAAAGGGCCCGTCTGGGCGCCATGGTGACGGGGGTCACCTACCGCAACCCCGCTCTCCTGGCCAAAGAGGTGACAGCACTCGATGTCCTGTCCGGTGGACGCGCCGTCCTCGGTATCGGTGCCGCGTGGTTCGAAGCGGAGCACGAGGGCCTGGGCTTCGAGTTCCCATCGCTTTCAGAGCGGTTCGATCGACTGGAGGAGGCCCTGAAGATCTGTCGGGCCATGTTCACAGAGGACGCTCCGAGCTTCGATGGCCGCTATTACAGGATCCAAGGCGCCGTCAACCGTCCACGTCCCGTCCACGCTGGCGGCCCGCCCATCCTCATCGGTGGTGGTGGAGAACGCCGCACCCTTCGTCTCGTGGCCGAGTATGCAGACGCCTGCAATCTCTTCGGCGACGTTGATACCGTCCGTCACAAGCTCGACGTGCTGGCCCGTCACTGTGACGACATGGGCCGTGACCCCGCCACCATCACCAAGACGAGACTCGGTACTTTGGTGATCGCGGACACGTCGAAGGAGGCCGACGGCAAGGTGGAGGAGCTCCAAGCGAGGCTGGGATACGACGAGTCCATGATCCGCGCCATGACGACGACCGGTGATCCCGACGCCGTCATTGAACAGGTCGCCTCCCTCTTTGATGCCGGTCTCGACGGCCTTGTCTTCAACATGCCCGATGCGGACAATCTCGACGCCGTGACCCTGGCGGGCCAGACATTGACCGGTGCCTTCGGCGCCCTCGGTGAACACGATTGAGTCCGACCGGGACGAGGGACTCATGGCGCAGTGGAGTAAGGAAGCGACCTTCGGAGGTGGGCGTGCACGTGACCGTCGATCTAACGTCCGACCCACCGGCTGTGGCGCTCTTGGCGCCGGACGACTGCACACGCTTCGACGTCGTCGTCAGTGGGAAGGGTGAGGACAAGGACCTCGATCGAGCGCTTGTCGGCGCTTCGATCGGACGGACTGACCAAAAAGAAGCCCTGGTATCGGTCGTCGCCATTCGCCGGTTGGCCTCGGGATCGGTGGGGGACGGCTGGGGCGAGGACTTCACCGCCATGCTGGAGTATGCGCGGGGCCGAGGGTGGCTGACCGGGGACGACAGGTCCATCCGAGCCCATGTCGTGTGGCAGTGACGTCGACGAGGGCAATGCATGAGCGGCTGGTCGTCCGCGCCAAGTGTTCCGTAGCCGTGACAGCCGGATCAAAGAGGCGGACGTGAGAAGAAAGGTAACCGGGTGAGCGCCACGCGCATCGAGACCGATTCCATGGGACCGATCGAGGTCCCTTCCGACCGTTACTGGGGCGCTCAGACGGCACGGTCCCTCATCCATTTCCCGATCGGGGACGACGTGATGCCGCGGCCCCTGCTCCGTGCTTTCGGCATCCTGAAGGAAGCGGCGGCGTTGACCAACGCCGAGCTCGGCAAGCTCGACAAGGGCTTGGCGGATCTCATCGTCCAAGCGGCGAGAGAGGTCACCTCGGGCACTCTCGACGCCCAATTTCCGCTGCGCATCTGGCAGACCGGGAGCGGGACACAGACCAACATGAATGCGAACGAGGTCATCTCCAACCGGTCCATCGAGCTGGCCGGGGGCGAGATGGGTTCGAAGGAGCCGGTCCACCCCAATGACCATGTGAACATGTCGCAGTCGTCGA
>PKWD01000215.1:0-168 GCA_003131945.1 Acidimicrobiaceae bacterium | reverse complement strand
TCGGCCGCACCCACCTCATGGATGCCGTCCCTCTGACTCTGGGCCAGGAGTTCTCCGGGTATGTGGCTCAGCTCGACGCCGACCTCACCCGCCTGGACGCCTGTCTGCCCGACCTCTTCGAGTTGGCCCTCGGAGGGACGGCGGTGGGCACGGGGCTCAATACCCACC
>PKWD01000183.1 GCA_003131945.1 Acidimicrobiaceae bacterium | reverse complement strand
AGATCACCCACGAGAACGCCATCCGGCTCTTCCACTACGACCCCTTCAGCGTCCGGCCCCGGGAGAAGTGCACGGTCGCCGCGCTGCGGGCCGAGGCCACCGACGTGGACACGTCGATGATGGCCCGCAACCCCAAGCATGAGCGCAAGACGGTCCTGGCGGCGGATCTGGGGAACATCAGCAGCGGACGCAACTAGCCCGCGCTACGACCCANNGGTGGTGGTGGGGGCCGGCCAGGTGACCAACCGCCAGGAAGATCCGGCCGCCGCCCCCGATCCCTTCGACCTCATGGTCGAGGCCACCGGCCTGGCCCTCGACAGCGCCGGGAGTGCGGCGGTGGCCGACATCAGCCACTGCTGGATGGTGCACTCGCTATCGCTGCGCCACGGCGACCCCGTCCCCGTCCTGGCCGGGCGGCTGGGGCTCACCGACGCCGAGACGTTGGTCTCGGGCATGGGCGGGAACATCCCCCAGTGGCTGGTCAACCGGGCCGCCGACCTGGTGGCCGGCGGGAGCCGCCCCACCGTGCTCATCGCCGGGGCCGAGGCCCTGGCCACCCGCCGGCGCGCCCGCAAGCTCGGGGTGGAGCTCGACTGGCCTTCGTCGCCCGGTTGGCCCGAGACGTGGCCGCCCCTCGAACCCGATGTGGGGACCCATCCCGTCGAGCGCGACCACGGGCTCATGCAGGCCACCACCATGTACGCGCTGATCGAGTCGGCCCTGGCCCACGCGGCCGGGCGGGGCCCCGACGCCCAGCGCCGGGTCATGGGTGAGCTCATGGAACGGTTCAACGCCGTGGCCGCCGCCAACCCGCTGTCGTGGTTCGGAACCCGGCGTGACGGCACCGAGCTCACGACGGCCACAGCCGACAACCGCATGATCTGCTTCCCCTATCCCAAGTACCTGAACGCGGTGATGGACGTGGACATGGGGGCCGCCCTTCTCGTCACCGACGCGGCCACGGCCCGCCACTTCGGCCTCGGACCCGACGAGGTGGCCTACATCGGCGGGTGGGCCGACGCCCACGAGGTCTGGTACCTGTCGGAGCGGACCCAGGTCCACACCGCTCCCGGTTTGGTCCAGTGCGCCGACGCCGCGCTCCGCAGTGCCGGCGTGACCGTCGACGAGGTCGGCGCCTTCGATCTCTACGCTTGCTTCCCGAGTTCCGTCGAAGTGGCCCGCGACAGCTTCGGCATCGCCCCCGACGACCACCGACCCCTCACCCTCACCGGCGGGCTCCAGTACCACGGGGGACCGGGCAGCAACTACGTCACCCACAGCGTGGCCAACACCTTGGCATGGCTCAGGGACGGCGGCGACGTGGCCGTGGTCCAGGGCAACGGGTACTTCCTGACCAAACAGGCCGTCGGCGTCTACACCCGACAACCCCCGACGGCGGCACCGACGCCGCCCGAGGGCCTGCAGGAGCGCATCGACGAGGCATCGACGACCGTGCCCGTCGACGCCACGGTGACCGGTCGGGCGACGATCCTGGCCTACACCGTCCCCTACGACCGCGACGGCCAACCCGAGGAGGCGGTCATGATCGTCGATGTCGCTGACGGCCCCGCCGGCCACCGGCACACCGTGGCCCGGACCGATCGGGCCACCAGCCGGGTCCTCGTGGCCGAGGATGCCGTCGACGCCACGGTGACCCTGTCGGTCTCCGACAAGGGAAACATCGCCGTCCTGACCTGAGGTCGGGTCGGGTCGGGGCTGTTCAGCCTTCGAGGGCGAGGGCCTGTTCGGGGCAGTTCTCCACCCCGCTGCGGGCGTCGTCCTGGCGGCCGTCGGGAACCTCGTCGACGAGCAGGACACAGTGGCCGTAGTCGTCGGCGTCGAAGAGATCGGGCGCCAATGCATAGCAGCGGCCGTGCCCCTGACAACGATCGGCATCGAGCACGATGCGCACGGCGGACGCCTCAGGTGGCCGCAGTGAACTGAAGCGGCAGGTGGTGCAGGGAGCGCAGGCCTTCGGTGTACTCGAGCACCGTGCCCGGAACCAGCTCGTATTCGGGGATCCGCTTGTGCCACTCTCGCAGTGCCACCCGCAGCTCGAGCCGCGCCAGGTGCGAACCGAGGCAACGGTGCACCCCGCCACCGAAGGCGAGATGGGGATTCGGGTTGCGCAGCAGGTCGACCGAGTCGACCCCCGGGTGGGCGGCGACGTCGGTGTTGGCCGCACCGATCAGGAGCATCACGTGCTCACCGGCGCGCATCGGGCAGCCGTCGATCTCGATATCCTCGCCCAGCACCCGGGGGACGGCGGGCACCGGGCTCTCCCACCGCAACAGCTCCTCGATGGCCGGTGCGATGACCGTCTCGTCCCCGGCCACCTGGAGCCGGTGGGCCGGATTCTGCGAGAGATGACCGAAGATGCAGTCGAGCGAGTCCGTCACCGTGTCGAGGCCGGCGATGATGAACAGGAAGCAGATGTCGAGGATCTCCTCGTCGGTGAGCGTCACCCCGTCGACCTCGGACCGCATGATCTGGGCCAACAGGTCTTCGGTGGGAGCCCGCCGCCGCTCGACCAGTGTCTTCTCGAAGTAGGCGTAGATGTCGTCGGCTGTCTTGCGCCGCGTGGGCGCCTGGTCCTCCATGGTGACCCCTGAGGGGCGGATGATCCCGTCCTTCATCTCCAGGAACATGTCGAGATCCGCGAGGGGCAGGCCCATCAGCCGCAGGAACACCGTGCACGGCAGGGGCACGGCGAAATCCTCGTGGAAGTCGCAGCTGCCCTTGGAGGCGAAATGGTCCATGGTCTGGTTGACGAGCTCCGCCACCTCGCCGTCGAGGGCGGCCATGTGCTTGGGGGCGAAGAGCGGGTCGAGGATCCGGCGGTACTTCACGTGCTTCGGCGGATCGACGCTCAACGGGATGAGGGGCCGGATGTTGCCCAGCTGCACGGCCTCGGGGGCCGACGTGAAGACGGCCGGCTTGCGCAACGCCGCTTCCACGTCCTCCCGGTGCGTGAGCAGGTGGAACATGTTCTCGATGGTGTGCACCCGTTGCTGGCGCAGCATGGCCGACACCGCTCGGGGGTCGTCGGCCGAGGCCAGATCGACAACCGTGTGGATGGTGGGGGACTCGAGCTCGTCCTGAACTTCCATCGGTCTCGCCTTTCACTACCGGGCCGCTGGTCAGAACGGGCCCGCACGGGCACCACGAAGCGTGATACTCCGGTGCCGCTCCGGGACATACGGCCGGTCAGCGGGCCCGGGGACCCTATGGCCGCCACGTTAGCGTTTCCTGACGTAGATGTCAGCCCTGACGACAATGTCAGCTTTCCGAACCCTCCCTGACAGAGCCGTCGACCTCAAGGAGCCGCCAGCGGATGCCGACGTCGTTGGTAGCCGAACACCGCCCCTGACCTGGGCACAGTACGATTCGGGACAAGGACACAGGAGGCGTCGTGGTCATCGCAGGGAGCGACAGGACGACCCGTCGTCGCGGCATGCGACGGCAACGGGATCCTTGGTCCTCCCGTTTCGGTCCCGACCTCCGTCAGGCACGTGAACGTCTCGGTCTCAGTCTCGAGACGGTCCAGGACCGCACCGGCGTCCGCCGCTTCGACCTCGAAGCCCTCGAGGCCGGCGACCTGTCCCGCTTCTCCGACGAGAAGACCGCTCTCATCGCCGTCCGCCGCTGCGCCGAGACCCTCGGACTCGATGCCTCGGCCATGACGCAGGCAGTGGGTGCGCAATGGCTCAACGTGACCAAAGCACCGGCCCCGGAACTGGTGGGAGCGACGCGGGCGACGGCGAACCGGGCCGCCGGTCTGGCGACGCCTCAGAAGCAACCCGGCACCGGAGCCGTGCCGGCCGTCGCCGGTCACCTGAGCAGGTACCCCGGCGACGCCTCGCACTTGCGGGCCTTCACCCAGACGGCCCAGGTACCCCAGGTGGCGGCCCGGGCCGCGGCCCCCTCCCTCCCGCCCGGCCTGCGATTCGACTCCACCGACGCCCTCCCCGTGACCTGGCGCGGCCGGCGCGATCCCGACCCCGCCCCCCTGGCCCTCCGGGTGGCCGTCTGGACCGCCGTTCTGCTGCTGGTCCTCGGTGTGGCCGGCATGGCCGTCCACCACTGGCGCCCGGCCTGGTTGACCGACATCCACCTCGTCTCCACCGGTTCCGGCGGCGCCGGCGCCACCCACGGGTCGCACGGCGGCGGATCCCACCCCACGGTGCCCGCCGCTCTGGTCACGACGACGACGACGGGCCCGACCACGGCCACCGTGTCCGTGCGCGCCTCGGTGTTCGAAGTGGTGGTTACCACCCAGGCGCCCTGCTGGATCCACGTGACCGGCCCGGCCAGCCTCTCCCCCCTGTTCTCGGCCACCGTCCCCGCCGGCACCACCAAGACCTTCACCTCCACCAAGGGCCAGCTGTCGGTCGAGCTCGGGGCCAGCCATGCCACGGTCACGACCCAGATACTGACCAAGACCGTCCCGGGCTGGACCCTCTCGCCCTCGGCGGCGCCGTACATCATCACCTTCCGCTCCGCCCCCGCCTGACCCCGGCGAACGCCACCGTCGTGCACCCGCTTGCGCCCCGGCGCTTCACCCTGGTTCGCTGACGACGTGGCCGACCCCGACATGAACGACATCGACGCCACTCAGCCGGCTGCCGCTGACGCCGATGTGACCGACCCCGACGGGGCTGACGTGGCGGACATGGACGGGGCCGACATGGACGGGGGCGACATCTACGGCTTCTGGGCCACCTGCCGACGCCACGACCCGGTCATGGCCATCGAAGGTCTGGGCCGGGACATGTGGATGCTCACCCGCTTCGCCGACATCGACGAAATCCTGCGCGACGCCGATCGCTTCCCGTCGCGCATCAACGCCGACACCATGGGACCGGTGATGGGCACCGTGATCCTGGCCATGGACGGCGAGG
>PKWD01000071.1 GCA_003131945.1 Acidimicrobiaceae bacterium | reverse complement strand
TGCGCGACGCCAAGATCACCCAGATCTACGAGGGCACCAACCAGATCCAGCGGGTCGTGATGGCGAAGGGGCTGCTCGGCTAGGCGTTGAGCCCGCTTTTCTTCTCTGAGCGATGTCGTGTAACGGGGCGGGCAGCCGCGCCTCGGCTCGTCAGGTGTCGACGTCGGCCACGCGCATGACCAGCTTGCCGACTGACTCGGCCCGGTCGACGGCGTCGAGCGCGTCGGGCAACGCGCCGAAAGGGACCACCCGCGTAGCGCCGGCGAGACGGCCATCGGCAGCGAGAGCGAGCAACGACTCGTGATCGGCTTCGGCCTCCGCCCGAGTCTGACCGCCGGCGTACACACCAACGATGGACGCGTTGCGCCGGACGAACTCCCATATGTCGGCATCTACCCATGTCCCGCTCGCGAACCCGACGGCGAGGAGTCGGCCGCCAGTCGCCAGGCATTTGACCGTCGCCCCGGCCAAGGCACCGCCGACTGGGTCGAACACGACGTCGGCACCTTGGCCCCCTGTTGCCTCCAACACTGCGTCGGGCACCGAACTCGTCGTGCGATCGATGACCACGTCCGCGCCCGACCGGGCGCACAGCTCCCGCTTCACCTCACCAGCGACGACCGCTATGACTCGAGCGCCGAGCGCCGCTGCGAGCTGCATCGCGGCGAGACCTGAGCCGCCTGCAGCTCCTAGCACGAGCAACCACTCGCCCGGCTGCAAGGCGCCGCGCCGCACGAGTCCGATCCAGGCGGTCGAGTAGCCGATCCGAAATGCAGCAGCATCTTCGTCGCGCATGGCGTCGGGCACGCGGAACGCGGTGTCCGACCTCGCGATCGCCGCCTCGGCGAACCCACCGTGCCCGTCGAAGAAGCTCGTCACTGCCATGAGCCGCGTGCCGACGGGCAGGTCGACTCCCGCTCCGACCGCGTCGACCGTGCCGCAAACCTCCTGACCGGGGACGAACGGGAGCGTCGGGGAGAACGCGTATGAGCCGCGGCACATGAGCGCGTCCGGCCGCCCGATCGCCGCAGAGCGCACGCGCAGTCGCAGCTCGCCCGGACCCGGCGTCGGCTCGTCGACGACAACCAGCCGGAGCGCGTCGCGGGGTGGGCCGTGCCGTTGGACCTGCCAGGCGTGCACGCCACACCCTACGTGCTTCCATCTCGGTTAGATGTCGTAGGTCTGCCCGGCGGTGCGGTGGATGGTCATGACGGCCACCAGCGCGCCAACGAGGAGCAACACCCCGGAGATCTCGAGGGCCAGGTGGAGGCCCGAGCCGAACGCCTCGTAGGCCGCATTCACGATTTTGGTGGCGATCTTGGCGATGACCGCGTTCTTGGAGTGTTCCGCTTGGTTGGCGGCGCCACCGCTGCCGATCCCGCCACCGGTCACGGCGTGGAGGACGAGGCTCTGGAAGCTCGGTGGGATACCGATGGCCTTCAGCCGTGCCCCCAGCTGGCCGGTGAGCTTGGCGTTCACGATGGCTCCGAGAATGGCCACTCCGAAGACCGCACCCATCTCCCGGCTCGTGTTGGTGGCCGAGGCGGCCATGCCCGAACGTTCCGGAGGCGCCACCGTGAGAGGGGTGGATGTCACCGGGACGAGGGCCATGCCGAAACCGACGCCGGCGATGGGCAGGACCCAGCCGAGGGTGGCGAAGTCGGTGTGGGGCCCGAGGACGTGGTTCGTGAGCAGGATGCCCACCCCGGCCAGCACGCAGCCGACGGTCATCGGGATCCTCGGGCCGATGCGGGCCACCCACGGCCCGGTGAGTGCCGAGGCGACGATGAGAGCGACGGCCATGGGTATGAAGTCCAGGGCGGTCTCGTAGGCCGAAGCGTTGCCCACCTCCTGCACGTAGAGAGCGGTGAAGAAGAAGATCGAGAAGGTGCCGAAGTAGGCGGCGAAAGCGACGAAGTTGGACCCGGCGAAGGGCGGTCGGCGAAAGAGCGAGAGATCGAGGGTCGGATCGTGCACTTTGCGTTCGACGATGACGAAGATCACCGCAGCCAGGGCCGACAGGGCGAACAGCCCGATGATCCACCAGGTGCGGTAGCCCGACTGCTCTCCTTGGATCACGGCGAAGGAGGCGCTCGCCAGCGACAGGGCGCCGAGTACGATCCCGGCAACGTCGATCCGGCGACCCCCTCGGTCAGACGTTTCGGGCACAAAGGCGAGCGCCATGGCGAAGGCCACCGCCCCGACGGCCAGGTTGAACCAGAAGATGGCCCTCCAGTCCGAGATGCCCACCAGGACGCCCCCGATGACGGGGCCGAGGGCGAGGGCGAGGCCCGACACCGCCGCCCATATCCCGAGGGCGTCGGCCCGAGTGCTCTTGTCGGGGTAGACGTGGCGAATGATCGACAGGGTGCCCGGCTCCGACGCCGCCGCACCCAGGCCCATCACGACGCGGCCGGCGATGAGCCAATCGACGTTGGAGGCCAGAGCGGCCACTACCGATCCGGCGCAAAAGATTGCGACACCGGCCAGCATGATCTTCTTGCGCCCCAGAAGATCGCCCAAGGTGCCACCAGCCAGCATGAAGGCGGCGAAAGTGAGGGCGTAGCCGTTCACCACCCACTGCAGTGAGGCGACGCCGGCGTGGAGGTTGCTCTGGACGTTGGCCAGGCCGACACTGACGATCGTGTTGTCGAGGAAGGTGAGGAAGAGGACGGCGCAGAGGGTGGCCAGGGCGACTGCCTGCTCCCGAGAGCCGAGGCCGCCCTGCTTGACTTCCATCCCGGGGACAGCGCCGGTGCCGACCGGCTCACCGCTGTTCATGCCCATGGTGGCGCCATCATTGACCTTGAGCTTGGCAGATGATGTCTCGGCTCTCTGACGTTGGTTCCCACGATGCCAGTTTGCACCTTCGCAAGAATCACGAGTCTTCTGTCCGGAGGCTTCTCTTGGGAATCTTGGGAATCAAATGCCTGAGACGGCCAAGACCGGCAGCCACGGGGTGGATAAGACATGCCCGTTCCCTCTGTGTCGGCAATCCACACCAACTGTCGGGTGACCGTCCAAATGGCGGCCACGCCACGACGATGTCGCCGCGCCCAAACCCCCGCACCTCTGGTGCAACGCCGGGCGGTGCCCGGATAATCCTTGAGCGCCGGGTGGGCCGCTACCGTGGGGCCGGTGGCCGACACCGACGCCATTGTCGAGCGCATCCTCACCAGGTACGACACCATCACCGTGGTCGGCGCCAGTAGCGCCCCGGCCAAGGCGGCGCACTCCGTCCCGGCCCACATGCAACGACACGGCTGGCGCATCGTCCCGGTCAATCCGCATGCCGAGAAGATCCTGGGTGAGCAGGCTTATCGGATGCTCGCCGACGTCCCCGAGCACGTCGGCCTCGTGGATGTGTTCCGGCCGTCCCCGGCGACACCGGATATCGCCAGGCAAGCTGTCGCCGCCGGGGCCACCGCCCTGTGGTTGCAGCTGGGCATCGTTTCAGAGGAGGCACGAGCCATTGCCTTCACCGCCGGCCTGCTCTACGTCGAGGATCGCTGCCTTGTTATCGAGCAACGCCGCCTTGGGCTCGAGGCACCGAGCTCGGTGATCCGTCCGTCGTCAGCCAGGCGGTCACAGCCTGTACGTCGCTCCGACGAGTGACTTGCTACCACCCGCTCACGATCGTTCTTTCGAGGGTCTCCCTGTCCCTACCGTCTGCTTGTGCCACGTAGTTCGTAAGCGGACCGTCACCGAGGACTATCCAGAACGTGGTGGATCGGCAGTGATGTTGCCATAGGTGACCTTCACCGTGTCGCTCTGCGCCGTCCCGCTCGTCGGCTTGGGGGAGAAGACGACGACGCCAGATCCTCCGCAGGGAAGCGACAAGGTGTCAGGAATCGGTTGAGATCCGTATTTCGTGAACGTGATTGTCGAAGTCCCAGCCGTGCTGGGGACCACGAAGGAAGCGATAACCGAATTACCACGGGTACCCGTGTATCCCGTTGAACGAGCGGTAGTGGGCGGAGGTTCCACGGCGATCGTCTGCCCCTCGAGAGGGTGCCCTGTTTCTCCGGGGTCCAGGGGAGAAGTACATACCATCGTGATGATCGCATNNCCGGCGAACGCCCCGCCGACGACACCGGCCATGACCACAATCAGCGCTGTCCTTTTCCGTCCCATCACAGACCCTCGCTCACAAATGGTTCTTCTCAAACCAGACACCATCTCAACGACATCCAGCGTAGAACCGTTTCAGTCGAGCGGGGGCGAGATCGCCCCCGCCCAGGGGTGGTTGGCGTACCTGGCGCCTCCACGGCCTGGGGTCAAAGGCGGTNNTCAGCCGTAGGTGAACTGGTCGGAAGAGCTCGTCGGACTCGTCCCTCCCAGGGTCACCGCGGTTATGGCGACCGTGCCGGTACCGGGCGGCCATACAACAGAGATCTTTTTTGCCGATATCACCGTGAACGTCGCCGTCGAATTGGAGCCGAAATCGACCGTGGTCACTCCGGCGAAGTTGGTGCCGATGAC
>PKWD01000406.1 GCA_003131945.1 Acidimicrobiaceae bacterium | reverse complement strand
TCGGCGCTCCCACCCGTCAGGCGGCGATCGCTTCGCTCGACGCCGACCTCCGTCACCAGCACGCGCCGGTGGGCCGTTCATCGGGTGTTTGGGACATCCAGTATGAGGTCCTCGAAGCCTTGCGGATGCTCGACGGTTCGCACGACGTCTGGAGAGCACCTGATCTCGGGCCGGAGCCGGGATGGGTCGACGAGGTACTCGCCCTGCGGCTCGCCACCGACAAGCTGACCCGCATCGAAGAGACGTTGCAGACATTGCGGCCGGGGCGCATCGCGCGGGCAATGTGGGATCTCCGCCACCAGCGGGGGACCACCGGCTTCTTTCCTCGGCTCTGACGGTTCCTTGCCGGCCACCGGCAAGTGTCGGAATGGCCGAAGGGGCTTCATTCGTCTTCAACTCCCACGTGTCGTCCTTGACCTGGGATTATCTAGGGACGCCAGCCGCTCGGTCGATGACCGGCTTCATCATCGTCCTCCCGGCCACCACCACCCGCTCCACGGCGTCATAGAACTCGCACAGGTCGACCGCTTGGGCGAGGGTCAGCGAGTCGAGGTCGAGGTTGCTGACCAGTCTCCCCAAACGCCCGCAGGCTCTTCTGCTGGTCCTGGAGGATCTCAGCTGCGTGCCAGTCGGGTGTGTCGGTGGGCCGTGTCGTCGACCGTCGGCCGTCCGCCACGTACGGGGACCCGTTTTTCAGGATGAGAGCGCCGACGTCCCCCGTGCCCTCACCGACGGCGTAGCAGACGGTCACCGACGGGCAGGCGACGGCGCTGAGCGCACCGGTGCCGCGGGGGACGGCGTTGGTGTTCCATCCGGTGCCCAGGTGGTCGGTGGTGATGATGGAGCCGCTCTCCCCGCTGTCCTGCACTCCGTCGTAGGCGACGGCGTCACACAGGGTCGTCGATGGCCAGGCCACGCCGGTGAGACTCAAGTCGGAGGGAAGTCTCTCGCCCTTCCACGTCCGGCCCGAGTCGTCGGTGACGACGATGGGGTAGATGCCCGGGCTACATGGTGCGTGGGAGTTCTCCTCGGACTGGCAATCGGGATTGAAGCCGGCGACGACACAGGTCGTCACCGAGGCACAGGCGATGTCCGAGATCTCCTCGGTGGCCTCGGCCAGATTGGTGGTGTCGTCGCTCCAGGTGGCTCCGGAGTCGCCGGTGGCGATGACGTCGGAGTAGTAGCCGGCGGCGTCACAGGTCGCCACCGACGGGCAGGCGATGACGGAGAGGTCGGGGTTCTTCTCGGGCGCCACCTGCGGGGTCCAGGTGGTTCCCGAGTCGGTGGTGACGTCGATGTCGTCGCCGACGGCGTAGCAGTTGGTCACCGACGGACAGGCGATGGCCGTCGGGTAGTCGCCCGTAGGGAGAACAGTCAGGGTTCTCCAGGTGGAGCCCGAGTCGGTGGTGGACAGGATCTCGGCGTTGGCATCGGCGCTGGCGAAGCCNNGGTCGTGGTCGAGGGACAGGCGATGTCGTTGGCGCCGGTGCCGTCGGTCGGCAGGTGCCCGAGACGCCAGGTGGCGGCACCGTCGGTCGTGAGCAGAACGGTGTTGCCGGCGGTGGCGTAACAGGTGGCGACCGACGGACAGGAGATGGCGCCGGGTTGGCCGACACTGGTGGGCAGGGCCTCGGTCCTCCAGCTTTCGCCGGCGTCGGTGGTGGCGATGATGTTCCCGGCTGAGTTCCCGTATGTCGGGGTGTCGTTGTCGCCGGCGAAGCAGGTCGACGTCGTTGGGCAGGCGATGTCGACGAGGCCTCCGTACCACGGGGTCTCGGTCTGGGCCCGCCAGCTGCTCCCTCCGTCGGTGGTGGTCACGATCTCGCCGCCACCGGTCTCGTCGTTCTGACCGGTGGCCCCGGCGGCGAAGCACTCGGTCGTCGACGGGCAGGCCACGCCGTAGAGATTGCCGAAGCTCATCTGGGCCGTCCAGGTGCTCCCGGCGTCGGTGGTGAGAAGGATGCCCGATTCGCCGACGGTCACGCACATGGTGGTCGACGGACAGGCGACGGCCTGGCCGTATCCGCCGGCGCCCGTCATCGGTTGTGGCGTCCAGGTGCGACCGCCATCGGTCGTGTCCAGGTACTGGGCGCCGTCGTTGAGGGCCAGACAGGTGGTCACGGTCGGACAACTGACGCCGGTCAATTCGGAGTAGCCCCCGCCCAACGTCACGACCGCCATCGACGGCACCGTCAGGCCCGTCCATGTCGTTCCCCCATCGGTGGTCCCCATGATGAGGGCGTCGCCCGTCTTGTTCTGACCGACGGCGTCGCAGGTAGTCGGCGACGGGCAGGCGATGGCGGCCAGGAGACCGGACGCCGGGGCGACGGGTCGGGCTGTCCAACTCGTCCCGGCGTCGGTGGTGGTGAGGACGGCATTGCCGTCGGTGGCGAAGCAGAGCGAGGGCGACGGGCACGAGATGCCGGTGACGCCACCGGAACCGGCCGGGAGAATCTCCTCTTTCCAGAGCGCCCCGGCGTCGGTGGTCGACAGGATGTCCCCACCCTGGGAGCTGTTCGTCCCGGCCGCGAAACAGACCGTGGCCGACGGACAGGAGATGGCAGCCAGCCGGGGCGCCGCCCGGTAGGACGCACTGGTCGACCAAGAGGCGTCGCTCACGCCGAGCGGCGGCAGGGGCTCGGGCGACGTGGTCGAAGACGAGGGAACAGACGTTTCCGGCTCGAGCCCTGCCACCGGGGTCAGAAGGGAGGCCGTGGCCTGGCGTGGTCCGTCCTTCGGCGCCGTGGCGACCGACCAGGCGGCGCTGGCCAAGGTGAGAACCATCAGCAGTCCGACCGAAGCCCAGGGGCTCCACCGACGAATTCTCACCAACGGAGGCTATGCCCGTGCCCGAAAGCCAAAGAATGACACGTGAGTGATACGTAATTACATATCACGGAGGTATGGAGGGTAAATGGGTGGCGAGCCGGTTGTTACGAGATCTGCGGCGAAACGAGAAGCTGTCTCAACATGCACTGGCCCGTCTGGCCGATGTGCCGCAGCCGACCATCTCTGAGATCGAGCGTGGTCGTCGAGAGCCGAGCCTGACTCTCCTGAGCAAGTTCGCTGAAGCAACCGGACGAGCCCTCGAGATTCGGCTGGTGCCGCTCGATCGACACAGCGCCGTCGCCACATCCCTGAGAATCGCCGACCGGTTGCGTCCCGAGCCGGGTACCGCCTCGGAGTCCGTTCGAGTCGATGGCGCACTTCGTGCGGTGCTCGACTTTCGGGACGCGCTTCGTCGCTGCGAGCCGGATGGGATCGACCGTCTGATCAGTGTGCCCGCGACCGAGACCGGCTTCACTTCTTGGGATGCGTTCGTGGCCGCCGTCGTCGAGGATGAATGTGCACGCAAGGATGTCGTACCGCCTCGTTGGACCGATGACCCAGGTCGGTTCGTGAAGCCGTTTTGGTATCTCTCGGAGAACCCTGCTCTTCACCAGTGGGAGCTCGAGACGGCCCCGGCCGCATTTGTCCGGCACAGAGTCCTCGCCGCAGAGGCCGAGTTGGAGAGTGTCTGACGGTGGACCGGGCCGAGATGGTCGGAGCCCTCGAGGAACTGGGCCTGGAACTCGAGAAGCAAGGTATCAGCGCGCGTCTCTATATCGTCGGCGGCGCCGTCATGGTTTTGGACTTCGCCAGCCGTGAGATGACCGATGACGTCGACGGTGGCGTGTACCCGGCGGAGAATGTCCTGGAGGTCGCGGCCGTCGTCGGCCGGCGACGGGGCTTGAACTCCCAGTGGCTGAACGACAGCACTCTGAGAGGGAGGGGGCCCCTCCGGTCGGGGGAAGCGCAGACCGGGGGAGATTCGCGCAAACTGACTTGCGGCGCGCCCTTACCGCTGATGCTCGAGCAATGTTGGCGATGAAAATAAGGGCCAGCCGGGACCGCCGCGATGAGGTCGATCTCAAGTTCCTGTTGAACGAGTGCGGCGTCACATCCGTAGCGGAAGCGACCTCGCTCTACGTTGAGTTCTTTCCCGAAGACCCATGGCCGGACAGGGCTCTCCCCATGATCCGGTTCGCCTTGGGTCAGCCCGAATCCTGAGCCCTCACGGCATCGCTGTCGTCGGGTTCGCTGTCGTTGGTTTCGGGGACCGGGCTCGTGCTGTCGCCTCCCTGATCCTGATCGGGTGGAGTCGGCGTCAACGACGCGCCGCGGGCCACCTCGACGATGGCGTCGGCCGCCAGGAGCACGACCGCCGTCCAGGCCAGGAGGCTGGCCGGTTCGAAGTTGATGGGCCAGCCGCCGGCGGGGAAGTGGAAGGCCGACTGGTGGTTGACCGTGTAGACGGTCGTGGCCGCTATCAGGCCCAGTGCGGTGAGCGACAGCAAGGCCCGCAGGTGACGGACGATGAGGATGACGAGGACCGACGCCGCCACGGCGAGGCCGATCTTCGGTCGGACGAGCACCCCGGCGGCGATGCCCCCGGACAGAAGCGGCGCCACCAGGAAGGCCCACCACGGCGGGCGCCGACCGGCGGCCGACAGCGGTGAGCCGAGCTCCGGAGGGTCGTCGCGCACGCCGGCCACGACGCCCCCGAGGGCATGCCGCCGGATCCCACCCGCTGGGTCCGACCCGCGGAACCCGACGACCTCGTGGGCGCCTCGCCGGCGTCGCCGGAAAAAGATGCGGCGACGCCAGCGGTTCGGCAGCGCGGCCAGCAAGAGACAGAGCACAGCGGCCAGGGCCGAGATCACCAGGGCGTCGTTCACGTGTTTCTGGGGCAGCCAGGTGAGGGTGACGTCGAGGGATCCGTCCTGGACGGCGGCACCGAGGGCGGCCGGATCGACCATCCAGCCGTTGGCGAACCCGTCCACCAGGGTTCCCGGTCCGAGGCTCCTGCCCCCGGCCGTGGTGGCCTGCCAGCCCTTGTTCACACTCTCGCCCAGGGTGAGCCAGAACGGGGTGCCCGCTCCGGCCCCCGTCAGCCCGGTCACCTTGAGATGGAACGAGGTGGCCGTCTGGCTGAGCAGATGGACGGTGGGCGCCGGACCCGGAGCGGGAGCGGGCAGCGGTGCCCCGGCCGTCTCCGGCTCGGGCCCCCCGCCGGCGGCCGAGTCGAGCACCAGCTGGTCGATGTCGAAGCCGGTGACATGGCCCGAGGCGCTCTGGATCACGTGTTGGCCGGGGCCCAGGGTGATGCCGCCGGCGTCGGCCCCGCAGGCCTGCACGGTCAGTGTCTTTCCGTCCAGGGCGTCGGCGGTGGAGCCGGTGACCCGCAGCGAGACGGGCCGGCCGTCGATGGTGAGGAGGTTCGACTGGCAGTTCCCGGGCATGGCCGCCGGCGGCGCCGTGGTGTCGACCCCGGGGAGGCCGAGCTCGGCGATCCCGATGGGGAGGGTGATCTGGGCGTGGGAGTAGTAGTTCTTGGTCGTCTCGGCCCGGACCCCGGTGAAGGTCACCTGGATCTGCTGGCCGGTGAGGGTGGGGAAGCTGATGGGCACCGTCACCGTCGAGTCCTGGCGGCGCCCGTCGGTGATGGGCGGGAGGGTGACCTTGTCCGAACCGTTCTCGGTCGAGATGGTCAGGCTGGTGGGAACCGAGTGGTGACCGTCGGCCACCACCTGCAGATCGAGGTGGTTGAAGGTGATCGGCCTCGGCACATGGACCTGTATCCACTCACCCACCTGGGGACCGAATCCCGGGGACCACATGGTCTGCGGGTTGCCGTCGAGAGCGGCCGAGGCCGTGTCGTGGAGGTCACCGGGAAGCCGTCCGACGGAGTAGGCGACGACGCCGCTGCCGGTGGCCCCGGGCCGGCCCACCAGGGTGTCGATGGTGGCGTCGGGGATGAGCGTGCTGACGGTGGCCGTGCCGGTCAGGGTGAAGCTCCTGGTCGTCGGCAGGGTGAACTCCCGGCTGAGGGTGGGCTCGAGGTCGGAGCGGGGCGGGATCGGGGCCACCCGCTCCCGGGCCATGACGATGGCCAACCGGTGGAACTGCGATCCGGCCCCGGCCGACGTCAGAAGATCGCTCGGCATATCCACGATCTCCTGCTCCTGGGCCCCACCCACCTCGACCTCGGCCAGGCCCACCGGCGAGGCGTTCTGGATCACCGTCGGGCTGGCCCCCACCAGGTTGGTGGTGTCGATGGTGACCCGCAGGGTCTGGAAGGTGCGGGCCGGGAAGGTCACCTCCTGGCCGCCGGCCACCCGAGACGAGGGCCCGAGGGCCACGGTCACCGGGGAGTGGCCATCGAAGGTCAGGGTCACCTTGGTGATCCACTGGTTGTTGACCCCCGACACCGGCTGGACGAGGGTGACGTGGTCGGTGGACAGAGGATCGGTGAGCCGCACCTGCCACCACTGGTGGACCGGCACCGTGAAGGCCCCGGTCTCCCAGGCCGTGTCCAGGTTGCCGTCGAGGGCCTGGGTGGGCCGGTCCTCGGGCAGGTAGTCGTCGACGTTTCCGTAGGAGGAGGCTGTGATGGCGTCCACCCCCTGTAGCGACACCGTGGTCTGGGCGTCGGCCGGCGTGCCCGGGAAGAGGTCGAGCGGCGCGTTGTTCGGGTCGGTCGGCTGCGGCTGGGCCTTCGTCAGGGTGGCCCCGGCGTTGCCCAGGATCGTGTTCCACCGGAAGGCCGTCTTGCGATTGCTGTCGGTGAGGACGAAGGTGGAGTTGCTGTTCAAGGCCTGGGCCTTGGCCTTGGGGTGGGTGTCGAGGGTGCCGGCGTAGAGGATGGTCGAGTCCGTGTTCAACAAGCCGGCCGAGGCCGCCTCGTCAAGGCCCACCCCGTCGCCGTCGACCACCATCTCCCCGGTCGTCGATTCCCCCCTGACGATGGGTCGGGGATCGGTCACGGCCATGACCTGCTCGGGCGCCGGCCAGGCCTGGTCGGGCGATGTGGCCAGGGCCTCCTCGTCGGTGACCGGGATCTGGGAGATGTTCGGCCGCGGCGCCCCGTAGCCCACCGGGGCCGACAGGCCCGGCGGCGTGGGGGTGAGGGCCGACGCCACGGCCAGCGGGCGCGGTGAGTTGTAGCGCTCGTAGGCCAGGTCGTTCTGGACGAGGACGTCGCCGGCGCTCATCAGCCGGGCCAGGGGCGCAATGGCGTTCGGCTCGACGATGCCGTTCTGCATCGGGTTGTCGAGCCCGTAGAGCAGGTCGTAGGAGGCCAGCGATCCGAGGGCCTGTTGCTCCCGGGTGACGAAGGGCCGGGTCAGCAGGCCCGGCCACACCGGGTCGATGACGTCGCCGTAGCGGTAGGCGGCGAAGTTCTCCCCCGGGATGGCCAGCACCCGGGTGCTCTGGTGCACGGCGTTCAAGGCCTTGGCCGTCTCGGTCACGTAGGAGGGCAGGGGAGAGGGCTGGGTGAAGTGGTCGGCCACCGTCGTCCCGTTGAACACCGGCGGGTCGGCGGCCACGATGACGCCGATGGCGGCCAGGGCCACCACGATGCCGGCGATCCGGCCCTTGCGGTACAGCGCCGTGATCCCGGCCCCGAGGAGCATGGCCAGACCGAGGATCACCGTCGGCGTGGCCCGGTCGGTCGAGCGCAGGGCCAGGCCCGCTTCGGTGCGGGTCATGAAGGTCTTGATGGCCCGGGACACGAAGGACCCCGAGACATAAGGGTGAGCCCCCACGGCCAGCACCATCCCGATGAAGACGAGGAGGACGAAGTAGGCCCGGGCCCGCCAGCGCACGACCACGGCCCCGATGAAGGCCATGAGAGGAACGGCGAAGCTCAGCGCCACGAGCCAGAGCTGCTGGGTGAACTGGATCGAGGTCGACACCCACTGGCCGAGCTCGTCGCCGTCGTAGAAGTACCAGTAGCCGAGGCCCCGCAGGACCTCGGAGGCGAGCGAGGTGGCCGCCACCGTCTGGACCGTCTCGGTGTACTTGAGGATGTTCAGCCCGTAGCCCCCCTCGACGGCCAGGGCGGCCACCCACCACAACGACACCAGCACCACCAACACGGCGATCCGCCAGGCCGCCGCCCAGGCGTCGCGCCAGCGGGCCTCCTTGGTGACGAGCACCGCGTAGGGGAGCCACAACGCCGGGGCCAGCCCCGCGTAGATGGCCGAGCTGGCGTTGATGGAGCTCACGCTCAGCCACACCAGGGCGAACAGGGCCGGGAACCGCCATCCCCGGGTGCGCACCGACCGGGCCGCCAGGGCGATCAGCCAGGGCAGCGCCGCGTAGGGCAGCAGGATGACCGAGATCCGCCCGACGTACTGCAGGAAGTAGGGCGAGAGCATGAAGGCGAAGGCGGCCACCAGTCGGCCCGGGCCGTGGACCCCCATGGTCCGGCACAGCGCCAGCACGCCGGTGCCGGCCATGAAGAGGATGGCCCCCACCCACAGCCGTTCCCCCACCCACAACGGCAGGCCCAGCCCGTGGACGGCCCAGAAGAAGGGCCCCATCGGCCACAGGTAGCCGATCTGCTCGTGGGTGACCGTCCCGAGCCCGTTGGTCGGGTCCCACATCGAGGCCGACTGCCGGAGGAAGCGCCCGGTGTCGAGATAGAGGTAGCTCTTCGTGTCCGAGTCGACGATCCCCGGTTGGGCCAGCAGCTGGGGGATGAAGGCCACCCCGGCCAGCACCAGGTGGAGCAGCCACGACGTCGCCGGCGACACCCAGCCCCGGACCCGTCCCGCCTCCAGATCGCCCTCGCCGCCACCGTTCCATACCGGGCCGACGGCGTGGATCACATGTCTTGCCGGCAGCCGGTAGCCACGGGTCAGTTTGGCCGACCCGGTGGCGCAGCCACCGAGAGTTTGGCACTCGGCATATAACTCCGGCCCAGCCGCGCGATGGATCGCGCCGTCGACGCCGCCGCCGCCCACATCGCGGGCTACACGATCGCGAACGACTTCGGTCTGCACGACTTTCGTGACACCGACGCTGGTTCAATGCTTCGAGTCAAGGGTGCCGATACGCTCTGTCCGATTGGACCCGGTCTCGTGACCGCATGGGACTTTCACGCCAAATCCATGCGGACGTCGGTCAACGGTGAACTTCGCCAAGACGGTTCCACCGACGAGATGGCCTGGGACATGCACTACCTCGTGACCGACGTGGCTCGTCTCATCACGCTGGTGCCCGGCGACGTCATTCTCTCGGGAACTCCGGCCCACTCTCGCCCCGTCGAACCCGGTGACGTCGTCACCGTCGAAGTCGATGGTCTCGGAACGCTCACTAACCACATCGTCGCCTCGCCAGATCCAGTCAGCGACGAAGTCGGAGCACAACCGACCCAGAGCGAAGAGGTTCTCTCCACGGCGCTCGGCGGCGACTGGGAGTTTCGCGGGCAACGGCGTCCTCAGCCCACCGAGCGTTCCGCACTGCCCTATCCGCTCGTCCGACCAAAGTTTCAGTCGTGAGCGAAGAACGCACCAACGTTGGCGGCGTCGCGGTGGCTACCGGACACTTCATCAACAACGTTCGGGTGTCCTCGCCCGCCACGTTCGAGGACCGCTCGCCACTTGATTGGTCGTTGAAGCTCGCCGACGTGGCCAGAGGAACCGTCGACGAAGCCGACCTCGCTCTTGGTGCCGCGCTCGACGCCTTTCCCTCGTGGGCCGCACTCGGAGTAAAGAAGCGCGCCAAGTATCTTCATCGCTTGGCCGACCTGATTGACGCGAACGTCGAACGCATCGCCATCGTGGAAACTCTCGATATGGCCATGCTCGAAGAGAGTCTTCGCCTCCGCGTAATCGCTCGAGGAGCGAGGAACTTTCGGGCCTACGCCGACCTCGCGAGGTCCTACACATCGAGACGCTGGACGTCCAATGGCACGCGAAATCGCGTGATGCGAATGCCCGCGGGGCCAACAGTCGTCATCACTCCGTGGAATGCGCCCTTCATGCTCTCGACGTGGAAATGCGCGCCCGCGTTGGCGGCCGGCAACACCGTGGTCTTGAAGCCGGCCGAATGGTCACCCCTCAGTTGTTCTCTGCTGATGGACTTGGTGCTCGAGGCCGAGTTCCCCCCGGGCGTCTTTAACCTCGTCCAGGGATTCGGCAAGGAAGTCGGCGCAGCACTGGTGGGTGATTCACGCGTACGGCGAATCTCCTTTACCGGGTCGCCAGAGACGGGGCGAAGTATCGGCGTCGCCGCGGCGAAGAATCTCGTGCCCTTTACCGCCGAACTTGGTGGCAAGGGACCTTTCGTGGTGTTTGCCGACGCCGACATTGAAGTTGCCGCCGAAAAGGCGGCCCTGATGTACGACGACGCGGGCCAGGTCTGTCTGGCGGGAACGCGCCTCATTGTCGAAGCCAGTGTTCGAGATGAGTTCATGGACCGATTTACAAAAGCCACCAAGAAGCACGTACTCGGTGACAGTCGTGAGGCGACGACCACGATTTCACCTCTCATCCATCCCGATCACCTCGCGCGAGTTCAAGGCTTCGTCGACCGCTCGCTCGATGCCGGAGATACGTTGGTCTTTGGCGGAAAGCGTCCCGACGCTGAAGGTCTCTGGTTCGAGCCAACCCTGATTCAACCGCGCGCGAACGACGTCGAAATCGTCCAACGTGAGATCTTTGGCCCCGTGCTGACCTTGCAGACGTTTGCGAATGAGGACGAAGCGATCGCTCTGGCGAACTCCACTCAGTACGGTCTCACGGCGATGGTCTTCACGTCGGATCGTAAGAAGGCCAATCGATTCGGCGCCCGCGTAAGAGCTGGCACCATCTGGGTTAACTGTTTTCTCATTCGTGACCTCAGTGCGCCCTTTGGCGGCACGGGCATCAGTGGCATCGGACGTGAGGGCGGCGACTACGCCTTGGACTTCTACAGCGATCTCAAGACGTATCAAGTAAGAGAGGACACCACCCATGGGTGAGATAGTTGGGGCAGGATTCTTGGCGCACGTGCCCACCATCGTGCTCCCAGACGACGTGCGCCGTGCCATCAATAACGGTAATGAAAGCACCCTGTTCACCGGGCTTCACCAGTTGCGCCGTGAGGTCTTTGACGTTCTAAAGCCCGATCTGGTCATCGTGTTTGATAGTCACTGGTTCACCACGGTGGAGTTCGTCATCACCTCGGCCGAGCGCCGGCTGGGCTTCTTTACTTCAGAGGAACTACCGCGAGGCATGTCGAGTGTCCCCTACGACGTCAAGGGCGATCCATCTTTCGCCAAATTGGTTGGCGAGATCGCCGACGCCACACCGGAGTGCTGGATCACGCCAATCGATAATGAGCATCTGCCCATCATGTACGCGACGACTAACTTCTTCTCGTTTCTGCAAGGCAACGAAGCCTGGATCTCGGTGAGCACCTGTCAAACGGCCGAACCGGCAGATTTCGCTTCCGTGGGAAAGATCATTGCCGCGGCGATAGAACAGAGCGATCGTCGCGTGGTCCTTATTGCGTCGGGGGCGCTCAGTCACACGTTTCACACCCTGCGAACCTTACGTAGTCACGAGGCCGCCGGCGAGGAGCACATCTTTTCTGACGCCGCTCGCCGGGCCGACCATGACGTCATTGACGCCTGGACGCGGGGCGACCACGCCAGTGTGGTCGATAACTTTGCGGAGTTTTTCAAGGTCAAGCCCGAAGGTCGGTTCGCGCACTATCAGATGATGGTCGCGGCCCTCGGCGGCCGAGATTGTGTCGCACCAGGTCGCCTGTACTCCGAGTACGAGAACTCCATTGGCACCGGTCAAGTGCACGTCTGGTTCGACCAGCCGGCCAACGGTTGGACGGGAAAGTCACGATGAAGCTACGCGGCGTTCCCTTTCCCCGCACCACAAGTGGCCAAGCGTCGCTACTGCCGCCGACGCCCTGGCACTACTCGGGCGACCTGTTAACGGTTGAGTACCGCACCGATCCCGCTGCCGTAGCGGACCTTTTGCCCGAGGGCGTCTCACTGGCGCATGACGACGAAGACCCCGGTGCGGTGGCCTTTATCTGGGCCGACTGGCAAAGCTGTGGCGACAACGGCGTGGAACTGCTCGACCCCGTACGCGCCCAGTACAAGGAGTCCTACGTCGTCGTGCGTTGTCGCTATCAAGACCGACTCTTCAGCCGTTGTCTCTTCATCTGGGTCGACAAGGACTTTGCGCTGGTGCGCGGATACCTCCAGGGTTATCCCAAGAAATTGGGCTCGATTCACCAAACGCGCCCGATCACCCGGGGCCGGGCCGGGCCACGCCTTGAAGCGGGCGGCGTCTTTGGAATGACGCTCGCCGCGAATGACCGTCGTCTGGCTCAAGCGACCGTGACCCTCAAGGGAACAAGCGACTCCAATGGATTCGTCAACGGTCACGCGATGTTGCATCACCGATGGTTCCCGCGCATCGAGCTCGACGAACGCGATTCACTCAATGAAGTCGTCACGATGGCCGGGGTCAACGTCGATCTCGGTCCCGCCTACGGCGGCTCGGCGACTTTAGAACTCTTCGACTCCCCAACTGAAGAACTACTCTCAATCGCGCCGCACGAGATTCTCGGAGGCTACTTTCGCTCGGTCGGTACTACCTTCAACGGTGGTACGACGTTGGAATCGTAACGATGTCACGACGCATCGCGAGTTCGGAATCGGCGGTGGTCTCACAGGCCGAGAACGATATTCGAGCTCGACTCGACGCGCACGAGTTGGACTTCACGGCGATGAGCGCCGTCTCGAACATCTATCGAACCGGATCCGCCGTACGAAACCACATGGAGCGAACCCTTCTGGCCGACTACGACTTGAGTTGGGCGGCCTTTACGGTGCTGTGGGTGCTGTGGATCTGGGACGAACAGGAAACTGGTCTCGTCGCCGCCGAGGCGGGAATTACCAAGGGGACCTTGACCGGTGTGATGAAAACGCTCCAGGCCCGCAAGCTGATTCGACGGATCCCCCACCGCAATGATCGACGCCGAGTGTCCATCGGACTTTCGCGTACGGGCCGTCGACTCATTGAAGAAGTGTTCCCGCAGTTCAATGAGCAAGAGACGCTCGCCGTCAGTGCGTTGAGCAATGTCGAACAGCTTGAACTTGCTCGACTCCTACGGCTTGTCCAACTGCGAATCAACTCGGCCAGTGTCGAGGAAACGTCGTGACAGTTGAAAACACCGAAGCGCTTACCTTTTCTTACGACTATCACGGGGTGCTCGTTGTCGTTGAAACTGACAACGGCGACATCGTTTTCATTCATCCGCCCGGGGGACCTCCCGATGCCCCGGCGTCACTTCCGAGTGATCCCTGTGAACCCGGCGAGAAACCAGCGGAGGCGGCCGTGCGCATCGTCCGAGAAAAGACCGGACTGGAGATAACCCTCGTACGCGAATTCGTGAAATTCATCCAAGAGGGCACGCCGACCGGCACTATGTTTGCCCACGGCTACATCGCCCACGTCGCTGGCGGCACCCTAGTCAGTGACGGTCCGGAGGGTCCGGCGGCAACCTACCCAATCGACGCCCTTCCTCCCATAATGTCAATTCGAGTGGCCAACCAACGCACCCTCGAGGCGTACCTCGAAGAGCCAAGGCGAACTTAGGGCCGGACCCCATCGACATCACACGGGAAACTCGCTCAGCGACTTAGGTTCGCCTCAACATGACTTGGATTGAAACGGTCTCGCGTGCACTGAAGGTTTCGCGTGAGTCTCTGGCGATGACGCCCACCCGAAAAATTCCACTGCGGGTTGGCACCCCAGAGATCGTGCCCGCCCTTGAGAGATGGAGGCCACGGGGAAGTGTTCCGGATTTAATTGACCAGAGAATGGTACCGGAGCCACCTCGTGATCTCAGTCGCAGAGTGAACCTAGAGCCCAGGAAAGCCTTTGCTGGCGAGGTCGACGAAACACGAAGTTGTGCGACGTCATGAAACGCAAATTTGTAAGGAATACTCGCATCACCGGAACTATTCATGACGACAATTTCCACTATTGATAGTGAACTGATTGTTGCGGTTGGTGTTCCGCTCACGACTCCCGCGCGAGAGAGCGTAAGACCCGTGGGCAGCGAACCAGACGAAATGGACCACGCCAGGGCTCCGCTTCCCGCAGTTGCCATCAATGGAAGTGAAAAGGGAATACCCTCGTAGACGGTCTCAGAGAATGGCGAGCTTCCGATGGGCAGAATCGCCATAACTGGAATGACCGGCGTCGGAAGTGGTGCTCCCAACGAGGAGGCGCAGCCTCCGGAATTCGGAGTCGCGAGGTAGTCAGCGTTGGAAAATATCTCCTGGACTTCCCAGCCATCGTTGCCAAAAATCTGCGCCACGACGTCGCCTTGACACAGATCGGCCACTTCTTGATCTTTCGCGTCAACCCATCCAGTGGGGTATACCGGATCAGTCATCGACTCGATGATTTCGTGGGCTACCACCGTGGCGACAAATTGCGCGGCTGCGGTGCCACTGGGTTGAGGTTTCCACGAAGTACCGCAGTAGGCGATCGACGAGATTACCGAGTAAACGAGCGAGGAGTTGCCCGAACCAACGATGTCGTGGTACCCGCAGTAGGCGACCTTTTTCGTTCCCGATGAACAGTCGCCGCCCTGGCTCGCGTTGCGAGTCGTAAAGCAGGTTTCGACGCTTGGTGGGAAAAAGATGGAGTACTGAGTGGCGAAACCAGTTGGCAGGTCATGTGATGTGCTGTACGCCGTCAACTCAGACGCGACCTGAGCTGTGGTCAGACACGTCGTAAAGTCACCTCCGGTGTCGGGCGTACATCCCTTCAATGGGTAGGTGTCAGAGTCGTCTAACTCTCGACCTAACTTGAACATCGGTTGGATGTACTGAAACGCTCCGTCGACGTATTGGTAGTACTGCGACGCCACGCCAAAGCTGTTGGTCGTACTCCCGCTCACTAGGGCAACGTCTTGTAAGAACGTATCCATCTCACCTTGAAACTCGCTTTGGAACGCATAGCCCGACGGCGCCCAATAGAGGGGGTAGATCGTCGTGCCAGCCGGAGTCGTCCCCATCACTGGCCCCCCGTTGTACGAAAGGGGCGGAGCGAACTCATCGCGCCCCGACGACCTCGGCGTCGTCGCAGAAATCTGACCATCACTCGATTTACGAACCGTGATCTCATTGGCCAATGGCTCGTGGAAATTGAGAGCGCGGCTAGTTGAAAGAACCGGTGACGTCGTGGTCGACGGTGAAGTCGCCGACGCAGCAAGGGGAAGCGTGATCGACAATAGGGCCAACGCCGCGAGACGGAACCTTTTGATGTTCACTCTCCTAAAAGTGCTTACGCTCCCCAAAGCACTGTAACTAGGAATGTACGTCGCGACGAAGACCCAATGGTCAACGTGGCGCCGATCGCTGAGGGCGAAATGAGGCAAGACGACTCGCACGAAATCGACTAACTAAGTTCGCGGAGGCGACCTCTCAGAAAGGCCCGTTCGACCTCATTTTCACAGTTCAGTAGGGCGTCTTCGTATGAAGCTCGAGCTTCGTGGTCTCGACCAAGTCGACGAAGAAAGTCGGCGCGAGCACTCGCCAAATAGTTGTAACCCAATAGGTACGGTTCGGTAGCAAGATCGTCAAGCGCGCTCAGTCCAGCACTNNAAGCCGATCGCGACCGCACGATTGAGGGCAACGACTGGAGATGGCCACTCCGCCAGCAGTAAGTCGTAAAGGGCAACGATTTCACTCCAGTCAGTTTCTGACCACGATTGCGCCTTGGCGTGCACCGACGCGATGGCGGCCATGAGCACAAATCGTCCGGCCGGACGACTGCGAAGCGTGTCGCNNCGAACTAGCCCGACGCCTTCAACGATCGCCCCGTGGTCCCATTGTGTGCGGTCTTGGTCGGCAAGCAGTTGCATCGTGCCCTCGGTGTCGATGCGGGTAGCTCGCCGAGCGTCCGTCAACAGAATGAGGGCGAGGAGCCCTGCGACTTCCCGGTCGGCGGGAAGCAACTTTCGAAGCATTCGGATCAGTTCGAGGGAACGCTCGACAAGGTCTCGACGCATGAGCTCCGACCCCGTCGGCGCCGTATGACCCGTGGTAAAGACGAGATAAATGGCCGAGAGCACGGAGTCGACACGTTCGGGCAGATCCTCTGCTGTAGGGACGCGGTATGGGATGTGGGTCGTCTTTATCTTTTTCTTGGCGCGAGTGAGTCGTGCGGCCATAGTTGTTTCGCTCACGAGAAACCCTCGGGCGATCTCAGCGGTTGTGAGTCCACAGAGCAGCTTCAGTGTTAAGGCGACCCGGGACTCGATGGAGAGCGCGGGGTGACAGCACGTAAAGATCAGTCGAAGTCGGTCATCGACAATGATTGGTAGCTCCGCATCGAAGTCAGAATCCTCCCCCTCGGATACGACCAATTTCATCAACACTCGATCCTGGTTCGATTGGCGACGAAGCGTGTCGATGGCTCTGCGTCGAGCAACGGTCGTGAGCCACGCACCCGCTCGTTGAGGTATTCCCGTTGACGACCAACTTGCGAGCGCCCTCGAGAACGCGTCTTGTACACACTCCTCAGCCACGTCGATGTCGCCGGTCACCCGGATGGTCGCCGCCAATACGTACGCCCACTCACTTCGATAAGCGTCCGCGACGGCAGCCTCAACATCAACGAGCTGCGGAGGTTTGCTCAGTGAAAGACCCTGATGGGTCGAACTTCCACGCCACCGAAGCGGGCCGGTACTTGGCTCGCAATCGCTATCGCTTGGTCGAGGTCTCCCGCTTCAATCACGTAGTAACCCCCTAGCGCCTCTTTGGTCTCGGCAAAAGCTCCGTCGGTAACGACAAGCTTCCCCGAGCCGTCGCGGCGAAGCGACGTGGCGCTCATAGTTGGTTGAAGAGCGTTGCCGCCGCGAAGCGACGCGCCGTTCTTCTCACCGAACTCATTGTGTTCGACCATTACCTCCGTGGACGTGGCCTCGTTGGCGCCCGCCCATTTTCCTTCGTCTTCATAGATGAGAACTAAATACTCAGACATGCCCGACCCCTTCACTGAGACTCGAATCTCGAGCCTCACTCATACCGACGATCACCGAAGAGTGAATTCGACAACCAACTCACTATTCTTCACACTTTCTTGAAAAGGGCAAATCTGAATGGTTTAGCGCGCCGAATCAGCCGTCGCGATGAGTTGACGGGCCGCTCGGGCTTCGTCAACGCGTGAGACGGGAGTGCTCTGGGGCGCTCGGTGGAGTGAATCAGGATCGTCGAGAGCCCGTTGAGCGATTCGCTCCAACGCCTGCGCGAGTGCCTCGAGGGTCTGTACGCTTTCGGTCTCGGTCGGCTCGAACATCAACGCCTCGTCAACGATGAGTGGAAAATAGACCGTGGGCGAATGAAAACCCTCCTCGAGCAGAGCCTTCGCGACGTCGAGAGCTCGAACCCCGTACTTTGCTTTGAGCCCCGTGGCACTAAGCGTGCACTCGTGCATGCACACACGGTCGTAGGCAGCGGGCAGAATCTCGCGCAGCCGGTGACGAAGCCAGTTGGCGTTCAAGACGGCGTGCTGGGCGACGCGAGTGAGTCCGTCGCCGCCGTGGACGTCGATGTAGGCAAGAGCTCGGGCTAAGACCAGTGAGTTACCGTGCCATCCGTGAACCCGACCGATCGAGCGTGACGGAGTCACCCATTCAAAGCCTCCGTCGCCACGCGCGGCCCTCGGACCGGGCAAGAAGTCCACCAGTCGCGAGGCCACGGCGACCGGTCCGGCGCCAGGTCCCCCTCCCCCGTGGGGCGTCGCGAACGTCTTGTGCAAATTCATATGCACGATGTCGAATCCCATATCGCCAGGACGTACCGCGCCCAAGATGGCGTTCAGATTCGCGCCGTCGTAGTACAACAGGCCGCCGACGTCGTGCACGGCCGCGGCGATCTCGGAGATCTCCTCTTCAAAGAGTCCCACCGTGTTGGGATTGGTCAACATGATGCCCGCCACGTCAGGACCGAGCGCGGCCTTGAGCGCGTCGAGGTCGACGAGTCCACGTTCGTTCGAGGGCACCGTCGTGACCACATAGCCGCCGAGCGTCACCGAAGCGGGATTCGTGCCGTGCGCCGAGTCGGGGATGATAACTCGTCGACGTACTTCGCCATTGGACTCGTGGTACGCGCGCATCAGGAGTAGTCCCGTGAGTTCTCCGGCCGCCCCGGCGGCGGGCTGCAGCGTGGCGGCGCTCATACCCGTAATGGCGCAGAGTTTCTCTTCGAGGGTGACCATGATCTCGAGCCAACCTTGGCTCAACGAAGCCGGCGCGCCGGGATGCACGCCATTGAGACCGGGATCGCCCGCAATAGCGTCACAGAACTTCGGGTTGTACTTCATGGTGCACGAGCCAAGCGGGTACATTCCGAGATCGACCGAAAACTGACGATGCGAAAGACGAGTGAAGTGAGCGACGAGATCTCGTTCGGAGACTTCCGCGACGGGCACCACGTCATCGTTGAGATGAGCGGTGGGCACGAGGTCACCGAGCGCGGTGTCAGGAAGTCCGGTGGTGCGCAACTGATAGGCAGAACGACTCGGCGCGGACATCTCAAAGAGCGTGGGCTCGGTTTCGTGACCCATGATCGGCGCGGACGCCGCCCGACCACCTGGCTGTGACGTGGTACTCACCCTTGTAACGCCCCTTGAAGGGACTTCACGTAGTGATCAATTTCTGCCTTGGTCCGTCGCTCGGTGACGGTCACGAGCAAAACGCGCTCAATGTCGATGCCGACCGAGGAGTCCGCGCCGGCGCTCAGTTCCGCGACGGAGAGTCCCGCCAGCACGCCGCGCTCGGCCATGAGCTCAATGACCTCACTCGCGGGCTTGGAAAGGCGAAGGGCGAACTCGCGAAAGAATGGCTGTGTCGACACCGCCTCGACGCCATCGAGGCGCATCAGGTGTTCGTAAAGGTAGTGGGCGCCTTGGGCGCAACGAGTGGCGACCTCGCGCAACCCGTATGTGCCGAGCCAGCCAAGTTGAATCGCCGCGGTCACCGCCATCAGGGTCTGGTTGGTGCAGACGTTCGAGGTGGCTTTCTCGCGTCGGATGTCCTGCTCGCGTGCCCGCAGCGTGGTGACGTAGGCCCGCCGTCCCTCGGTGTCCACGGTCTCGCCCACGAGGCGCCCGGGGAGCCGGCGGACCTGGGCCATCGTGCAGGCGAACAACCCGAGGTAGGGACCACCGAAGCCGAGGCCGGTGCCGAGCGGCTGGCCCTCCCCCACCACGACGTCGGCCCCCCAATCCCCCGGCGATCGAACAATGCCCGCGGCTACCGGGTCCGCCGTCGCCACCAGCATCGCCCCGTAACCATCGCAACGACGCCGGGCCTCGCCCAGGTCCTCGAGGCAGCCGAGATAGTTCGGATACCCCGCAACCAAGACCCCCGGGGTCCCTCCGGGCCCCCCGTCGTCTCCGGGCCATACCGTCTGGCCCTCGTGCAGGGGGATCTCGATCAGCTCGTGGCCCGTACCGGCGGCGAAGGTGGCCAGCACCGCACGCCAGTGCGGGTGGACACCCGTCGAGACCCAGACGGTCCGACGACCGCTGGCGGCCACCCCGAGATTGACTGCTTCGACCAACGCGTTGGACCCGTCGTAGAGCGAGGCGTTGNNCGACCTCGGGCTGGTACGGCGTATAGGAGGTCACGAACTCCGAACGCCCGGCCAATGCCCGGACCACCGGCGGCACCTCGTGGTCGTAGGCGCCGCCGCCTGCGAAACACACGAGACGATCACCCCGGGCACGGTTGGCGTCGGCCAACTGCTCGATGTGGGCGAGCACGTCAGG
>PKWD01000342.1 GCA_003131945.1 Acidimicrobiaceae bacterium | reverse complement strand
CCACATGGTGGATCCGCCAGGCTCTTCAGCGGGCCGTCCAGCAGCACGGCGCCACCATCCGCGTGCCCATGGAAGTAGCCGAACAGGCTCAACGGGCCGACCGTATGACCTGGGAGCTCGCCACCGAGCTGCAACGCGACCCCACCCCGGAGGAAGTGGCAGAGGCCAGCGCTCTGGACCAGAAGGCTCTGCGTTCGCTGCAGGGCGTGGCCCGGGTGGTGGCCAGCCTTGACCNNCGATCTGGTGGCGGCCGATGACAACGTGTTCGAGGAGGACGTCGAGCGGCGTCTCGTTCTCGACCGCGTCCGCCTGGCCGTCGAGGGTCTCGACGAGCTCGAGCGCGATGTCGTACGCATCCGATTCGGACTCGACGGAGGGAGCCCGGCGTCTCTTCAGGCCACCGCCACCCGTCTCGGAATAGGGGTGCGCCGGGCCCGGCAGGCAGAAACCCGTGCGCTCCAGCATCTGGCCGACCTGCCCGACGTCGAAGCCGCCCACGAAGCCGCCTGATCCACCGGGCCGGCCGGTTGATTCACCGAGCCGGCTGATTCACCGGGCCGACTGTGTCACCGGGCCGACTGTGTCAGGAGCCGTGTAGTCGCAGGACGGCTTCCAGATCGGGTGGGAGGGGCGACTCCCACGTGCGCCGACTGCCGTCCTCGGGGTGGTCGAGACTGAGCCGGTAGGCGTGCAGGAACAACCGACCCGGGGCCAGCGAGGTCCCGGTGGCAATCGGGCGGGGCACGGTGCCCCGGTAGCGGTCGTCGCCGAATACGGGATGCCCGATGGCGGCCAGGTGGACGCGCACCTGGTGCGTGCGGCCGGTGTCGAGCGTGGCCTCGACCAGGGTCGCCTCCTGCGGTTCCCGGTAACGGGCAACCACGGTGTACGCCGTCCTCGCCGGTCGCCCTGACCTGGTCACCGCCATACGGGTCGGCTGACGAGGAGAACGACCGATGGGAGCGTCCACCACGCCGGCGTCTGCCTCCACCAGGCCGGCCACCAGGGCGCGGTAATGCCGACCGGCGGTGTGAANNGCGGTGTGCTCGCGCAGTTGCCGGCTGAGTGAGCTGAAGGCCTCGGGGGACCTGGCCACGACCAGTAGACCCGAGGTGCCTTTGTCGAGGCGATGCACGACGCCGGGTCGGTTCGGGTCGCCGTCGGCGGCGGCGGCCAGTTCGGTCAGGTCGGGGAAGCGTGAGAGCAGTCCGTCGACGAGGGTGCCCCCGCTGTGACCCGCACCATGATGGACAACCAGTCCCGCCGGCTTGTCCACCACGATGAGATGGGGGTCCTCGTGCACCACGGAGAACGCCACCGCGGCGTCGGCTCGGGGACCGTCCTCGACGCTCGGGGCGATGTCCACCCGTAAGGTCTGACCGATCATGAGGGTGCGGCTGCGAACGTCGACGCGCTCTCCGTCGACGGCCACCCGGCCCTCGTTCACCATCTGGGTCACCGCGCTCCGGGGCAAGCCGGTCAACAAGGCGACGGCCCGGTCGACGCGCTCACCGCCGAGAGTGGCGGGAACGACGGTTTCGAAAACTCCTCCGGTGACGGCGGCATCGCTCATGACGCGCCATCACGCTCGGGCGTAGCGTCATGGTCCGCATCGTGGTGAGTCACCGGCGCCACCCCGGCATCTGATGCGCTCTGACGCGACACGATGATGGCGGCGACGATGGCTCCGATCACGATGCACGAGTCGGCCACATTGAACGTGGGCCAGAAGTGCAGAGCAATGAAGTCAACGACGGCGCCATGGTTCCCCCGCACGATCCGATCGGTGAGGTTGCCCAGCGCGCCCCCCACGACGAGTCCCATGGCGACAGCGAGAGCGTCGGACCGGACATGGCGTACCGAGGCGAGGAGAAGAACCACCACCGTGACGGCGACGCCGGCAATGACCGGTGCCCACCCCCGGGCGAGCCCGAAGGACGCGCCCGTGTTGTAGGTCAGCTCCAGATCGAGCTTCCACACCACGTGGATCTCGCCATGCGAGAGGCGATGGACGGCCCACGACTTCGTCACCTGGTCCACGCCCACCACCAGGGCGGCCACGGACCCGGCCATGACAAAACGCCGCATGGCTGCGGGGCGACGATGTGACCCATCGTGGAGCGACGGTGCAACCTTCTGCTCTTGCACGCGACGCACGGACATCACCCTTTACTACTAGGTCCTGCCGCCAGCACAATCTGAGGCTCCGGACTCTGGGGCCTGTGCGTGGGAGCCCTGGCGGCGGACACGCTTTAACGTATCGCTGTGACCGACTCCTCAACCGCCACCGGCTGGCTGTCCCCCTCCCCGCGCCTGTGGAAGATGCGGTGCCTCGAGGCTGGCACCGTCGGAGCCCTGGCGGCGCTGATCGCCGGAGTGGCGGCCGCCCAGGCAGGGGCGGCACCCGGCGCCGGCACCGCGGCGGCCGTCCTCGTCGTCACGGGGCTTGCGTTGCGGTTCCTTCGCAACCGGTTCCGGAGCTGGTCGTACCAGGAGCGTGAAGAGGACCTGGTGGTGAGGCGTGGGGTCGCCTTCCGACGACTGTCCGTCGTCCCCTACGGGCGCATGCAGTTCGTGGACGTCACCGCCGGACCGATTGAGCGCTTGTTCAAGCTCTCGACCATCAAGCTGCACACGGCCGCGGCCGCCAGCGACGCGCGCATCCCCGGCCTCGAACAGCAGGAGGCGGCTCGCTTGCGCGATCAGCTCGCCTCCCTGGGCGAGGCCAAAGCCGCTGGCTTGTGACGTCTCCCCCCTGGGACCAACCGACATGGGAGCGGCTCCATCCGCTCACTCCCGTCGTGCGGGCCGGGCGCATCGTCTCGGTGCTCGTGGTCGCCCTGGTGGTCTCGAACGCCGAAGGCCATTCCGACGGTTCCACGCGTCTCTACGACTTGGCGGCCCTCGTCCTCGTCGTTGCGGCCGGGGTCGTCCGGTGGCTCGTCACGAGATGGACTCTCGACGGTGTCACCCTGCGCATCGAAAGTGGCCTGTTGCGCCGGGACTCCCGCCAATTGCCGCTGGCCCGGATCCAGGCGGTCGATGTCGTGCGCCCCTTCCTCGCCCGCCTGTTCGGCCTGGCCGAGTTGCGCATCCGCCTGGCGGGATCGGGTTCCGCCAACGGACGCCTCGCCTACCTCTCGATGTCGGTGGCCACCGACCTACGGGCCCGACTGTTGGCCACGCATCACGGCGTCGACCCCGACACTCCCGAGCCCGCAGCCCATGTCGTGACGACCGTTCCCCCCGGTCGCCTGGTGGGATCGGTGTTGCTGTCGGTGGGAGTCGTTTTCGTTCCGTTGGTCGTCGCCCTGCTGATCTTGGTCAGGGTGTCGTCCACGGCGGCCGTTATCTTCGGCAGCGCATTCGCCACCTACGCCATCGGCCTGGTCCAGGGTGTGTGGCATCGCATTTCCTC
>PKWD01000330.1 GCA_003131945.1 Acidimicrobiaceae bacterium | reverse complement strand
GAGCCGGTGAAGCTGATCTTGCGCGGCACCGGGTGACTCGTCATCCAGGCCCCGAGCTCGTCGCCCCCGCTCACCACGTTCAACACTCCGGGGGGCAGGACCGACCGCAGCAACTCCCCCACCTTGAGCGTCGACAGCGGGGTGAAGGGCGACGGCTTCATCACGATGGTGTTCCCGGCCAAGAGTGCCGGCGCGATCTTCCAGAAGGCCAGGTTCACGGGGAAGTTCCACGGCGTGATGGCCGCCACCACACCGAGCGGCCGGTGCACGACTTCCACATGCGCCTCGGCGTCATCTTGCAGCACCTGGCGCGGGATCTCGAGATCGGCGAAGTACGTGCACCACATGGCGGAGCCGAACATCTCCAGGTTGGCATCGTTCAGGGGCTTCCCCTGCTCGGCGGTGAGCAAGGGGGCGAGCTCTCCGAGCGACGCCATCATCACATCGGAGATGTCGCGCAGACACTGTCGACGGGCGTCTTCGTCGGACTTCCAGTCCCGGTAGGCCTTGGCCGCCGCATCAAAGGCGGCGTCGAGCTGGGCCCGCGAACACTCGGGAGCCTCGGCGAACACCTCGGCCGTGGCCGGGTTGCGGACTCCGAAGGTCCCCTCGGTGGCCACCGCCTCGCCCCCGATGGTCATGGTGAAGTCAGCCATGCGCACGCCTCTCGCTCGTGGGCCGCAGACGGCGGTCCCCACGAGATCTTGACCTGGTGAGTGGACCCGGGCAAGGGCACCCCGGCTCAGGCGGCGGGCAGCGGCCGTCAGGCCCGGACGGGATCGACCGCCACCCGCAGGCGCCCGGAAGGCCGGGGCACGGCGGCCAACAGGTCGCACAGGGCGCCCTGGTCGGGGGCCCGCACCGACCAGACGCCGTCGACGGGTCCCCTCACATCCACCTTCTCGGGCGCCGCGGCACGCAGGGCCAGGCCGTAGGCGTCGGCCGCCGCTCCCGACACCAGGGCCATGGCGGTGACCGGGGGGAGGTCGAGGGCCCGGCGGATCTCGAGCTCGGCCGCCGCCAAGCGTCCCGGGTCGGCCTGGGCGGCGGCCTGAAGGACATCGTGACCCGGGAGCCGCGTCTGGACGATCACCTGTCCCCGACCCCTCCCNNCGCCGCCGCCGGCGCCCGGCTCACCAGGCGGGCGGCACGGGCCAGGAGAGCCAACGCCTCCTCGCCGGCGCGCAGACGGGGGGCGAGCAGCTCGGCATCGAAGTCGAGGAAGGCCACGCCGTCGGCGCCGTCGGTGCGTTGCAGGACCGCTTCGGTGCCCACCACCACCTGAGCGTCGATGGGTCCGTCACCGGTGCCGTCACCGTCACCGCCCTGTGCCCGAGCGGCGGCCGAGCCCCGGGGGGCCGGGCCCCACACGGCGGTCACCGGTGTCCCGGCCAACGCCTCGAGCTCCTCGCGTACGCGGGCCACCCCCGGTCGCAGCGCCTTCATGCGGGCCGCGCCACATTTGGCGCACACCACCGGCCGTTCCCGCCCGCAACGCCGGCAGCGCAGAAACGGATGGAGGGCGGTGGCGCCACCGGAGGCCATGGTCCCTCCGAACGCGGTGGCGGCCGGACCGCCGTCCTTCTCGGGGTCGACGAGCTCGACCGCCGCCTCACACCGGTCGCAGCGGGCGATCTCGTGACAGGCGGCGCACGCCAGCAGGCGCACCCGACCGGTCCGGTTCACGACGCAGACGATGCGACGGTCGGGCTGCGCCGCCCCCCAGCGGACCAGGTCGACGAGCCGCTCGGAGAAGAGCCCCGTGCGGGGGTCGTCGCCGCGGCGGTCGACGATCTCGATCGCCGGCCATCCGCCGCGCTCGGACCGGCGCGAGGTCGTCACCAGGCGCCCGGCGTCGAGGACGTCGAGCGTGGGGCAGGGTGAGACGAGCACGCAGGGCACGCCGTCACGACGGGCCCGTTCGGCCACCACCCGCCACGCGCACCAGGTCGGCGCCCTCTCCTCGTTGTAGACCTCGTCATGGGCGTCGAGCACCACGGCGGCCACCAGACGGGGCAAGGGGCCGAAGGCGGCGGCCCGGGCCCCGACCACCACGCACCGGCCGGCCCGGGCACGGGGCCATTCATGGGGCAACAGCGCCACCGGTCGCCCGGCCCGGCGCAACCGGCCCGCCAGATCCGACGCCACCCGTTGGCTCGGGGCCAGGACGAGAACACCCCCGTCGTCGGGTCCGTGGCCCAGAAGGTCGGCGGCCGCCAGCACCAGAGGGAATGGGTCATCGGCCGGTGGCAGGCGCAGCACCACCGTCCCGCCCCCCAGCGCCTCGTGGACGAGCGGCGCCTCGCTGACCGGAGCCGACGACCCGACGGCGGACGACGACGGGAGCGGCGGAAGGCCCCGCACGGCGACCGGCGGAGAGGCGGTGCCGAGCAGCGACGACACCGGGCCGGCCCAGCGCCAGGCGGCCCAGCGGGCCAGGGAGACGACCTCCGGTGGCGGTCCCCATCCGCGTACGCCGGCCAGAGGACGAAGGGTGACGCCGGCCGGAGGGTCCACGGCGTCGGCCACCACCCAACCGGCCACCCGGCGCCCGTGCAGGGGGACACGCACCATGGTCCCCACCCGGACGCGGTCGTCGAGGGCGTCGGGAACCGAGTAGTCGAATGCCTTGTGCACGGCGGCCACGTCGGGGACCACCCGGACCACACGTTCGTCCGGCACGGGCCGGAGGTCTAGAGACTCAGCGCGCGCTTCAGGTCGTCGAGCCTCGGCGTCGCCTCCCACGTGAATTCCTTGTCTGTGCGACCGAAGTGCCCGTAGGCGGCGGTGCGGCGGTAGATGGGCCGCAGGAGATCCAGATCACGGACGATGGCGGCGGGGCGGAGGTCGAACACCTCACGGACGCCACGCTCGATGGCGACGGGGTCGACCGTGTTGGTGCCGAAGGTCTCGACCATGAGCGACACCGGGTGGGCCACGCCGATGGCGTAGGCCACCTGCACCTCGCACCGGCTGGCGGCCCCGGCGGCGACCACGTGCTTGGCCACCCAGCGCGCCGCGTAGGCNNCGTAGGTGTCCACGATGATCTTCCGGCCCGTGAGGCCCGTGTCGGCGTGGGGGCCGCCGAGCTCGAAACGGCCGGTGGGGTTGGCCAGCACCCGGAGCTTCTCGGTGTCGAGGGCGGACGGGAGCAGCGGATGGATCACGTGCTCGCGGAGATCGGGAAGAAGCAGTGTCTCGATATCGACGCCGGGGGCGTGCTGGGTCGAGATCAAGATGGTGTCGATGGCGACCGGTCGGGCGTCCTCGTAGATGACGCTCACCTGGGTCTTGCCGTCGGGTCGCAGATACGGGAGCACCCCCACGCGACGCACCTGGGCCAGGCGCTGGGCCAACCGGTGGGCCAACCAGATGGGCAGAGGCATGAGATCGGGGGTCTCGTCGCAGGCGTAGCCGAACATCATCCCCTGGTCNNCCCGCCCCTTGGGCGTTCAGCTGATCCTCGCCCCCCGACCCGCTGCGCAGCTCGTGGGCCGTCGTCACCCCTTGGGCGATGTCGGGCGACTGGGCGTCGAGGGCCACCATCACGCCGCAGGTCCGGCCGTTGAAGCCGTGGGCGTCGGTGTCGTAGCCGATGTCGCACACCACGTCGCGCACGAGTGAGGGGATGTCGACGTAGCACTCGGTCGAGATCTCCCCCGCCACCACCACCAGACCGGTGGTGAGAAGTGTCTCGCAGGCCACCCGGGCCCTGACGTCCTGTTCGATGACGGCGTCGAGGACCGCGTCCGAGATCTGGTCGGCCATCTTGTCGGGGTGACCCTCGGTCACCGACTCCGATGTGAAGGTGTGGCGCGTGCTCACGTCTCGCTCCTCGGGGTTAGCGCGGGGGTTGGTGGCGGCTCCGGGTAGCCCGGGCCGGTGTCACATTAGCGAAGGAGTGTGACGACGCAGTCGAGGACGGCGTCGGCCACCCGGCGCTTCGACGAAAGGCCGACCTCCCGGCGGGTGCCGTCGCGCCCGAGCACGGTCACGGCGTTGGTGTCGTGGTCGAAGCCGACCCCGGCGGCGGAGACGTCGTTGGCCACCATGAGGTCGACCCCCTTGGCCACCAGCTTGGCCTCGGCCCGGTCCATCCTGCCCGTCTCGGCCGCGAACCCGACCAGCACCTGGCCCGGGCGTCGGCGGGCACCGAGCGCCAACAGGATGTCGGGCGTCGGCTCGAGGACGATCTCGGGCAGTCCGTCGGCCTTGGACAGCTTGATGTCCGAGGGCGCCTTGGGCCGGAAGTCGGCCACGGCCGCCGCCATGATGACCACGTCGGCCTGCGCCGCCTGCTCGAGCATGGCCACCTCCATCGAGGCCGCCGTGTCCACCCGGACCACGGTGGCGCCGGCAGGAGCCCCTTCCCTGGTGGTGGTGACGAGGACCACGGCCGCTCCCCGGTCGGCCGCCGCCTGGGCCAGGGCATGGCCCTGCTTGCCCGACGAGCGGTTGGAGATGAAGCGGACGGGGTCGATCGGCTCCCGGGTACCACCGGCGCTCACCACCACCCGTCGTCCTTCGAGGTCCCGGACCCGTCCCGGCGTGCCCGGGGGGCGTCCCTCGAGCACGGCTTCGACGGCGGCCACGATGTCGTGCGTCTCGGCCAGGCGACCCGGACCGGCGTCACCGCCGGCCAGTCGGCCCTCCCCCGGCGCCACGATGGTCACGCCCCGGCGGGCCAGGGTGGCCAGGTTCTCCTGCACCGCCGGGTGCTCCCACATCTCGGTGTGCATGGCCGGACAGACCAGGACCGGGGCCCGGGTGGCGAGCAATGTCGCACATAGCAGGTCGTCGGCCATCCCCGCCGCATACCGGGCCAGGAAGTGGGCGGTCGCCGGGACCACCAGCACCAGGTCCGCACCTTGGCCGAGGCGGGTGTGGGGGATGGGCGACGCCTCGTCAAAGAGGCTCCGCTGTACTGGTTCAGAGGCGAGGGCCGAAAAGGTGGCCTCGCCGACGAAACGGGTTGCCTCATCGGTGAGCACCGGCGCGACATACACCCCGACATCGACGAGACGGCGGCAGACGTCGACGGCCTTGTAGGCGGCGATACCGCCGCAAACGCCGAGCACTACGTGCGGTTGGTGCGGTGGCATACCCAGCGGGACGCTGGTGGATCCAGAACCGCCTAACCGGCGGTCGGACCCTCGTCCTCGATGATCGCCGCCACCTCGGCCACCACCACTGCACCCTCCTCGGCAAGCTCTTCGACTCCGCTTTCGACTTCGGCCTCGGCCAGCGCCAGGGCGGCGGCCTCGGCCAGCGCCTCCTCTTCGGGGTCGGGTCGGGAGTAGGTGGCCTTGCCGGCGGCGACCTCTTCGAAGGCGATCGACAGCGGCTTGCCCGAGACCGACGTCACCTGGGGGGGTACCACTCGTCCGAGGCCCTCGCCCAGGCTGTTGTAGTAGGCGTTCACCTGCCGGGCCCGGAGCGCGCCCAAGGCGACCAAGGTGAACTTGGAATCGACCTTGTCGAGCAGATCCTCGATAGGCGGGTCGATCATCGTGCTGCGCGGCTCTGCCATCTCACTCCTTGTCGTGGACATCTCTTGAACCAATGCGGCGGGAGGTACGGCGCTCGGAAGGCGATTTCAGCCGTTCAAGGGCGCGCCGCGAATCAACCCCGCGCCTGGTCAATGATAGCCAACAACTGCTCCACGGTCTGCTCCAGGGAGTCGTTGACGATGACGTGAGAGGCGAGATGGCGCCCTTCGGACTCCTCCGCCCGACCGAGCTCCACCCGCCGCTGGACGTGCTCGTCGTCATCGCCCCGGCGGCGCAGCCTGGCGGTCTGGGCCGCCTCGGACGGTGCGAGCATCAGGACGCAGACCGCATCGGGGACGTTCGCAACCACCTGCCGGGCGCCTTGCACGTCGATCTCGAGCACGACGTCCCGTCCGGGGAGCGCCTCCGGCGAAGGCGTGCCGTACAGGTCGTCGAGGACTTGGGCCCATTCGAGGAAACCACCCTCGGCCGCTTTGGCCTCGAACTCCTCCCGGCTGACGAAGGTGTAGGCATCGGCAGGCTCTCCTGGGCGTCGCGCCCGGGTGGTCCAGGACCGACTCAGCCAGAGCGTGTCGTCACGCTCCAGCAGGTGGCGTATGACGGTGCCCTTGCCGACGCCGCCGGGGCCGAACAGGACGAGGATCAGGAGAGAATTATCTCTTGATCAGGGACGTTCGGCGGCTTCCAGCAGCGCCTCACGCTGCTTGGCACCAAGTCCCTGCAGCCGTCGCCCGTCGCTGACCCCCACCGTCTCCATCAGCCGGCGTGCCTTCACCTTGCCGGTGCCGGGCAGGGCTTCGAGAGCGGCGAGCACTTTCATCTTCCCGACGGTCTCGTCTGAGGCGGCTCTGTCCAGCAACTGCTTCAGGTCCAGACGACCGGCTTTCAGATGGTCTTTCAGCTCGGCCCGCTCACGGCGAACTGCGGCTGCCTTTGCGAGCGCGGCTTGCCGCTGCTCTGGCGTCAGGCTGGGAGGTTGTGGCATGGGAGGCTACGATAGCGCGGCACACCCGGGGCGACCAGGACCCCAGGGGGAGTCGGCGCACTCGTGGCCGATCACGGAGGAGTGATCACATGCCCAACGTCCTCGAAGTAGAGGATCTCCGGACCGAATTTCACCTGCGATCGGCGAACGTCGGAGCTGTCGACGGTATCAGCTTCACCGTCGACGAAGGCGAGTGCGTGGGGATCGTGGGCGAGTCGGGATGCGGCAAGACAACGGCTCTCCGCATGATCGCCGGGCTCGA
>PKWD01000154.1:3778-4974 GCA_003131945.1 Acidimicrobiaceae bacterium | reverse complement strand
GGGCGAACTCGGTGAAGTCGCGGACGAAGCCCACCGGCCGCAGGTCCTCCACTCCCCGCCCGTCCTTGCGCTTGGCCCGGGGGTCCGACGCCGCGCTCACAACGAGTACCCCCGGCCGACGGCGGCCTGGGACAGCGGCCCCCCGAAAGCCTCGACCGCTTCGGCGCGCACGGCGGCGGCCGCAATGGTGGGCCAACGGTGGGTCAGGACCAACCGTTTCGCCCCCGCCGCCTTGGCTGTGGATCCGGCCTGCCTCGCGCTCATGTGCTGCGCCGTCCCTTCGTGGTCCATCGTGTAGGTGGCCTCGCACAGGGCGAGGTCGAGAGCGGTCCCGAGGGTCTCCAGTGACCAACCGGGCCCGGAATCGGCAGAGTAGCCGAGGGTGGCCCCGTCACCTTCGAGCCGCACGGCCAAGGTGACCGGTCCGTGATCGGTGCGTGAAAAAGTGAGCCGCACACCACCGACGGACCTACCATCGCCGTCGCCCACGGTCTGCCAGGCGAGGATCCCGTCGGTCTGCTTCCCGAGACCCTCCTCGATGCCCGGCGCCGCCAGGACCGGCACAGGATCACGGTGCCAATCGAGCGTGTGCTTGGCCGCCGTCACGAAACCGGACAGATCGCTCCAGTGGTCGGTGTGCTCGTGGGAGAGGACGATGGCGTCGAGGGCGCGCGGATCACAGAAGCGCTGCAGGTTGGCGAACGTCCCCGGACCGGCGTCGAGCCACACGGTCGTCCCCGAAGTCCACGACCGCACCAGGTACCCGCTGGCCGCTCCCCCGGCGCCGGCGTGACTGCCGTCGCAGCCGAGGACGGTGAGCGTCAGCACTCAGCGCGTCACCGTCATCTGGGTGCCGCTGTCATCGGGTCCCTCGTCGGCCACCGGTTCGGGCACCGACCACCAGACCGGTCCGACATCACCGAGCTCGGCGCCGAACAGCCGGCTCCCCACGCGGCGGAACCAGTCGACATCGCCCGACGAGTAGAAGCGCGCCGACCCCGTACCGGCGCCGGTGCGACCGAGGTGCTCGGCCTCGAGCGTGGCCCGCACGTCGAAGGCGGTCTCGTCGGCCGAGGACACGAGGACGACACCGCGGCCCACGGCATCGGCGATGGTCCGGGCCAGGAAGGGGTAGTGGGTACAGCCGAGCAGCAGCGTGTCGATCCCGGCGTCGCGCACCGGCGCCAGCAACCGCT
>PKWD01000154.1:1088-3773 GCA_003131945.1 Acidimicrobiaceae bacterium | reverse complement strand
CCCCCACCCGCCGGTTGCGCGTGGCTTTGGCCACCGAACGCACCCCGGGATCGATGACCCCGATGACCGGGACGGGAAGGAGACGGCGAAGGGCGTCGAGCCCGGAGGCAGCGGCCGTGTTGCACGCCACCACCACCATCTTCACGTCGTGTTCGTCCACCAAGAAGCGCCCGATCTGCGCCGCGTAGGACCGCACCTCGGACAGCGGCCGCGGCCCGTAGGGGTAACGGCCGGTGTCGCCCACGTAGATCAGGTGCTCGCGGGGGGCGAGGTCGATCAGGGCCCGGGCCACGCTCAGGCCGCCGAACCCGCTGTCGAACATCCCGATGGGACGGTCGTCGAGCGCCACATCGACGACGGGCAGATGGCTGTCGTCCACGGGCCTCAGGCTATTCCTCACCCGAGCGGGAGCTGGGGAGCGACCTCGAGAGAGGGCTTCCCCGTCTTACGGGCCCCGGCCGGGAAGACCTGGCCGGGGAGAAAGGATCGCACCCGGTGATCCCCGGGCCGGCCGCCGAGGACCTCGACGGACTCGGCCCCGTTCTGCTCATTGCGCACATAGGCCCGGAAGGTCCAGGTGGCGCTGCGCAGCGCCGGGCCCTCGATCTCGACCGGGTCCCCCGGCCGCAGCCCGCTCCAGGACTCGCTGCGGTGCAGATGATCGGGGAGCGCCTGCACGGTCCGCTTGCGGCGTTTGGTCACCATCAGAAGTAGATGGTGTGGCGGGCCCGCTCCGTCACGACGTCGATGTCATCGGTCCAGGCGCCGGTCGACAGGTACTTCCATCCGCCGTCGGCCGACACCACCACGATCACGCCCGTGTCGATGGTCCCCGCGCACTTCACCGCACCGGCGATGGCGGCACCGGTCGAGATCCCGGCGAACACGCCGACCTCGGCCAGGCGACGCGTCCAGATGATCGACTGCTTGGGATCGACGATGGTCTTGCGGTCGAGCAGATCGGGACCACCGAGCTCGGTGAAGATGGGCGGTATGTAGCCGTCGTCGAGGTTGCGCAGTCCGTCCACCATCTCCCCCGCCGGAGGTTCGACGGCCCAGACGGCAATGTCGGGGTTCTTCTCCTTCAGGAACCTCCCCACACCGAGAAGAGTGCCCGACGTACCGAGCCCGGCCACGAAGNNCCGCCAGATCTCGGGACCGGTCCCCTCGTAGTGGGCCCGGGGATTGTTCCGGTTGGCGTACTGGTAGAGAAACACCCATTCGGGGTGCTCGGCGTGGACCCGCTCGGCCATCCGCACCGCCCCGTTGGAACCCTCCGACCCCGGTGACTCGATGATCTCCGCTCCCCACACGGCCAGCAACTGTCGCCGTTCGATGGAGACGTTGGAGGGCAGCACCACCTTCAGCGTGTAGCCCTTCAACCGGGCCACCAGGGCCAGCCCGATCCCCGTGTTCCCCGAGGAGGGTTCGAGGAGGATGGCACCCGGGGTGAGAAGGCCGTCCTTCTCGGCCTGTTCCACCATGGCCAGCGCGATCCGGTCCTTCACGGAGCCGCCGGGGTTCTGACCCTCGAGCTTCACGAAGATCTTGACACCGGGGTTGGGGCTCAAGGCGCTGACCTCGACGAGAGGCGTGTCGCCGATCAGGTCGAGGGGGCTCGAGACGCGGGCCACCGGTCGGCGCCTCAGCGCCCGCAGCCACCGGCCACGGCGGGCAGGNNAGCGGTGCAGCGTCCCGTCCTCGGTGAGGACCTGCCCGGCCATGCCCGGATAATTGGTGACGAGGTCGTTCAGCACCTCGCCGATGGTGGCCCCGTTGGCCGACACCGTGGACTGTCCGCCCGCGTGCGGGCGCAGGACGGTGGGAAGGCGCACTTCGACGGGCACCGCTGTCCTCCTCGTCGCCGGAGGTGGCTGCCCACGAAGATCGCAGCCGCCGGACGGATATGGCGGGTAACGCTGNNTCCACGATCACCGGCTCCTCGTCGATCCGCTCCCCCATGATCCGGTAGGACCGGACCATGGGGTGGGTGTCACGCAGTGATACGAGCACGTAGTGCCAGTCCGGGTCCGGAGCCTGGGCCACGTCGGTGGCTGACGGGTAGGCGTCGGTATGGGTGTGGGAGTGGAACACCCCGATGATGGCCATCCCCTTCGCCTCGGCGTCGCGATCGGCTTGCAGATGCTGCTTGGGATCGACCGTGTACAGCTTGGCCGAGGCGGCCAGGTTGCGGGTCGGGTAGCAGGTGGCCACCGCCCCGGCGGCCAGGTCGCCCCCGAGTAGCCCGCAGGCCTCGTCGGGCAAACCGCTCAGGCAGTGGGCCACCATCTGCGTGTACACCTGGGCGGGAAGGCGCAACATTTGGCGCACGCTACCGGGATCAGGGGTGGGAGGCGGTACCGTTCGCCTCATGGCCGCTGCCAAAGGACCTGGTCGTCGCGGGCACAAGACGGCGACCCCGAGTGCCGAGGCCGACCGGATCAAGACGGTCGCCCGCAACCGACGCGCCCGCCACGACTACGACATCCTGGAGACCTTCGAGTGCGGCATCGCCCTCCAGGGCAGCGAGGTGAAATCGCTGCGCGCCGGACGCGTCACCCTGGCCGACGCCTACGCCCGGGTGGAAGAGGGCGAAGCGTGGCTCCTCGGCGTCCACATCCCCCCCTATGTCCACGCCGCCGGCTTCGGGGCCCATGATCCCGAACGGCGGCGCAAGCTTCTGCT
>PKWD01000154.1:0-1066 GCA_003131945.1 Acidimicrobiaceae bacterium | reverse complement strand
GCACGCGAGGCGTCGCGCGCCGCGGGCAAGAGCGTCGGTCGTGGCGCCAGTCGCGAACGCGACGACTGACCGACGGGCGGCGCCACCGGGTGGCGCGCCTGGTCACGCGACCCGATCACCGAACTGGCCTTATGAGTACTCTTTGGCGAAGTCGGCGGTGAGCCAGGACTCCGGCGTCATCCTGATGACGCAGTTGCCCGCCGCGCTCTCGGCCGTGGCGGCGAGGTAGAGATCCCCGAACTCCTGTCCGAGGTACCGGTGGGCGACGTCCCTCGCTTCGTCGGCCGCCACCGGAGCCTCCGTGGCTGTCACCGGTCCCTCGACGCTCACGTATTTGTACGGTGCCGCCTCCGACTGGGCGCACAGGCTGAAACGACCGGCAGCGGCAATGAGCTGCGCCTTGCGGCTCGATGCACCGGTGATGACACTCACGACGCCACCCGGTGCGTAGGCGTACCAAACGGGCACCGCCAACGGACCTCGCCGCTCCTGGGACACGCTCACGACACCGACATGCAGATCGGCCAGGAACGCTTCTCGCTCCCCGACACTCATCGTCACCGACATGATTTCTCCTTGCTGATGCAACGTTTTCGTCGCAACTGATTCTTATTGTTTCTTAGTGCGCCTGGTTGCACACCGTCGCCGTAGCGTTGTCGTATCGGGTCCGGGCATCGGGCGGACATGCCCATCGACCATGGGAAACTACGCCCCATGACCGTCACCGACCACGCATCGCCCGCCTCTCCGGTTCCACCGGCGGGCCCCGCCGCCCGTGCCGTGGACCTCGTCAAGACATACGGCAACGGAGCCACTGTCGTCCATGCCCTCGACGGGGTCACCACCGAGTTCGCCCCCGCCGAGTTCACCGCCATCATGGGTCCGTCGGGCTCGGGCAANNACTGCATGGCCGGGCTCGACGTCCCCACCTCCGGCCAGGTCTTCATCGGGGACTACGCCATCGACTCCCTCGATGACTCCGGATTGACGAAGTTGCGACGCGATCGCCTCGGCTTCGTGTTCCAGTCTTTCAACCTCGTCCCCACGCTGACGGCGGCCGAGAACA
>PKWD01000076.1 GCA_003131945.1 Acidimicrobiaceae bacterium | reverse complement strand
GATCTTCGCCGCCCAGATCGTGATCGACGTCTCGAACGCCGTCTACAACGGCTTTGCCGCCTTCGCCAGCGAGGACAACATCGCGGCGGCCGTGGTGGCCGATGTCGCCGCCGTGGTGCTGACCGCCGTGCAGATCGTGCACGACGTCCTCGTCTACCTGCAGACACTCGAGAACGACTGCAACAGCAACAACCAGTCCGGGTACCTCGCCAACATCGACAACACCACGGTGGCCACGTACAACCTGTTGACGACGGTCGGGGTGAGCGTGGCCACCATCCAGACGGGGGTGCAGAACATCCAGACCCAGCTCACCTCGTTCCAGACGTCTCTCCAGCAGGCGCTCACCAACGAGACCCAGACGCTCCAGGCCACGACCGGGAGCGACAATCAGGGAACGGTGACGGAGCTGTTGATCATCCAGACGGCTCTGAGCAACGACGTCACCACCGTCCAGTCGCTCGAGACGACCACCGGTCAGCAGGTGGTGGCGGGAACGTCGAGCGTCCAGACGGCTCTGTCCACCGACCTGACGCAGATCCTCGACGAGACCGACGCCGACGCCCAGGGTCTCACCACCCTGGTCACGCAGGGGAACCAGCAGATCCTGAACACCTTGAACGCCGAGGCCGCCACCGCCCAGGGCCAGTACAACCAGCTGCTGCGGCTCCAGATCGAGCAGGCCCTGGCCGGGTTCGGGCCCGTCGTCCCCGAGGTGAAGTTNNGCTGCCGGTGGGCCAGGGGGGCTTCCTCAATTCCACCCCGGTGAGCGTGCAGTCAGTGGTGACGGCCGACTTGGCGTCGATGCAGGCCATAAAGGCCCCGATAAAGCCGGCGGCGGTCATCGACCTGAGCGCCGCCAACACGGCCCTGACGGCGGGCCAGTACACGACGGCGTTCACGGCCTACGCCTACGCCTACCAGGCACTTGCCTGACCCAGACGGTCCCGGGCGCCGGCCGGCGCTCGCCTGGAAGCTCGTCGCCGCCTTCGCCGCCGGGGCCCTCGTGGCCGGGATCGCCGTGGCCGTTCTGGTCGGCTCGCACGGCTCGACCACGCCCCGGCCCAAGCACATCGACGCCTCGGCCATCGCCATGGGCGACGCCACCGGCGCCACCTGCGGGCCGGTGGCGGCACCGGGCGTCGGCCATCCCGACCCTCTGCTGTCGCAACTCTTCAACGTCCACGACGGCGCCGGGACGGCCTACCTCCTCGGGTGGCAGATCGTCCCCTTCCGGGGGTCGGGCCGGACCTACCGGTTCGGCACCGGGGGGAACCTGTTGGCCCTCGAGCCCCCGACGGGGGGGCGTCCCGTCGGGTTCGGGCAGGGGACGGTCACGTTCACTGGTAGCGCTGATGCCGGGACCATCGACGCCGTCCTCAAACTGACGGCTGGAGGTTCCCTGACCGTCGGAGGGTCGTGGACCTGCGCCACCGGTACGAGCGCCTCCACCGTGGTCCCCACGAGCGCCCCCCCGCAGTGAAAGGGCGGCTCAACCGGTGGGGACGGGGAAGAACATCTCGCGGGGTCCGAGGAAGTGACGGATGAATCCCGGGGTCAGTCCTTCTTTTTGGTCTCCACCGGCGGCCGCCGACATCTGTGAGTGGAAGACCGCGATAGCGGTGGCCTTGCGCTCCAGGTAGCCGTCGGTGCGGATCGTCTCGGCCGGCGAGGCCACCGCCAGGGTCCGGGTCCAGGACCGGGGCCGAGTCCACTGCCAGATCGGATAGGCGAGCAGGCGGGCCGGAGAACCGGCCAGGGCCCGCCGGGTGGCCACGGCGAGGGCGGCGTGATCGGCATGGGGGTCGGCCTCCGAGGTAACGAGAACGTCGTCGGGGGCGTGGGTCTTCACGGCGTCGGCCACGGCGTCGACGAGGGCGTCGCCGGCGGTGTCGAGGTGGGTCTCGGGGAACGACAGGTGGATGACGGCGTCGTTCGGGAGGCCGAGGATCGAGCAGGAGGCGCGCAGCTCGGCGTCGCGGGTGGTGATGTTGTCGGCCGGTTCGTGGTCGGGCGGCCAGGTGGCGCCGTCGGAGATCACGATCACGGTGACAGCGGCGCCGACGTCGATCTTGCGCATCAGGGTGGCCCCGCAGCCGAAGGTCTCGTCGTCGGGATGGGGGGCGAGGACCAGACAGGACCGGTGGGCCGCTTCCGCCGTCACGTCGGTGCCGCGGCGACTGATGGCGTCCCCCATGCGCGCCGCGATGGGCAGCTTCACCGGGACGAGGGCGTTCTCCACCCGCCGGCGGGCCGCTGACATCGTCATGGAATGGACACCGTCATGAACCGGTCGGGCCCTGGTGCGGCGCGGCGCGGAACCTCTTCAGAGCCCCGGCGGCGCGCTGACGCTCGCCCGGGGTGGCCCCCGTGGCCAGGTAGAGAGCGAGGTAGGTCACGATCCCGGCGATGCCGTTCAGGACGGCGCCGAGGAGCGAGTAGCCGGTGAGGGAGCGCCCGATGAGGAGCACGCCGGCACAGGCGGCGGCGGGGATGATGTGGGGGACGACGCCACCGCGCAACAGGCTCGAGATGCGGACGTTCACCGCTCTCGTCCCGACGACGAGGAACCCGGGCAGCCGGACGAGGAGGACGCCACCGAGGGTGCCGACGGCCACCCCGATGGGTCCGATGACGTGGGCCAGGGTCACCGACAGGGTGAAATTGACGATCACCTCGACGACGGAGACGGCGCAGACCACCTTCACGTCGCCCGACCCCTGGAGAACCTGCGCCAGGGACCTCACCGGTGAGGCCAGTCCGACGGCGATGGCGAGGATGACAAGGACGTGGGCCGAGGTGTCGTAGCCCGGTCCCACCCAGGCGCGGATGCCGGGGCCGGCCAGGGTGGTGAGCAGCAGAGTGAGGAGCAGCCCGACGAGCATGGTCACCCGGACACTGTCGATGACGATGTCCTTCAGTTCTCCCGAACCCCTGGCGTCCCTGTTGGCCACGGTGGCCGAGGCGTAGGGCAGGAAGACGACGGCCAGGGAATCGAGGGACTGGTTGGCCGCCTTGGCCAGTTTGGCGCCGACGGCGTAGACGGCGGCCGGCTTGATGCCGAGGACGATGCCGACGATCACGACGTCGCATGCCTGGAGGGTGGCCTGGAGGACGGCGAACAAGAGGAACCAACCGGAGATGTTGGCCGCCGCGCGCAGTCGCAGTCTGTCGATGAGCCGGGGGCGGATCCGGGCCACGGGGATGATGTGGCGGACCATGGCCCAGCGCACGCCCTGGAACGACACCGAGATGATGGTGGTGGCGATGGCCAGGGGCACGATCCCGCCCCCGAAGATCACGATCACGACACTGGCCACGCTGATGGCGACGGCCATGGAGGCGTTCGATATCGACAGCAGGTCGAAGCGCTGGTGGCCCATCAGGGCGCCGCCGAAGGTGTCGCCGGGGATGGAGACGGCCAGGCCGACGGCCAGGATGGCCACGCAGATGATGACCTGGTCGTGGAGAACGGCCGAGACGTGGACGACGTTCGGGAAGAAGAAGGCGATAGCGATGCCGGCGCCGAGGGCGATGACACCCATGGGGACGAGGACGAAGAAGGTGGTGTTGATCATCCGGACGGCCTGGTCGGGCCGGACGTCGGCATCCTCGGCCACGAGCTTCGTCGTGGCCCCTCCGAAACCGAGCTCGAAGAGCTCCAGATAGGCGACGACGGTGGAGGCGAGGACCCAGACGCCGAAAGCCGGACGGCCCAGGTGATGCAGCAGCAGGGGGGTGACGACGATGGCCGAGATGGCCGTCACGCCGAGGGCTAGGTAGTTGGAGAAGACGTTGGCCCCGAACCGTTGGGGGAGCGAGCTCGCCGCCCCCTCGGTGGGCGACGGCGGCTCAGGCTCGATGACGTCGCTCACACGCCGACACGCTACGCGAGGCTGACGGGCGCCAGCATCACCGTTGGTGGGTGAGGCCGCGCTTGAGAGCCACCGCGCCCCGCACCACCGGGTTCGGCAATGCCGCCGCCAGTTTCAGACGGCGCAGACCGGGGAGCTCGGTTCCGGCCAGGGCCTCGGCGGTGGCCACCGCCCCCCGGGCAGCACCCGACCGTCCCGACAACAGCAGGGCCCGGGCCCGCCGNNTAGGTGCCAGCGGGCGCGCTGACGGGCCGTGGCCGCCGACTGCGAGGACGGCTTCCCGGCCAGCCAACCGGCCCAGAAGGCGAGGACGTCGTCGGCCACGCCGAGCCCCGAGTCCTGTCCCCGCCAGGCGCCGGACTGGCCCCGGTGGAGCGTATAGGCGGCCAGGACGGTGTCGAGAAAGTAGATCGGCCATCCGGCCTCGGCCGCCGCCAGGAAGAACTGAAGGTCGGCGCAGCACAGCTCCGGCCACCGGCGGGCGGGGCCGGCCCAGACCTCACGTCGCCAGACGGTGTTGCACAGGAGCATGAACCATTCCTCGGTGAGGACCACCGTGAGCAGATCGTCGGTGCGGCCCGGTCGCAGCGGGATGGGCCACAGCTCCTTGTCGTCACCGTCGCCCCGGTCGAGGACGACCCGGCAGCAGGCCAGTCCGATGTCGGGATGCCGGTCGAGCACCGGCACCAGCCGGGACAGAAAGTCGGGCTCCCACCGGTNNGGTCCGGTCGAGCAGGGCCACATGATTCTGCGAGAAGCCCAGCCTCGTTCGATTGCGGGTGTAGTTGATCCGGGGATCGCCGAGAGAGGCCACCAGGGCTTCGGCCCCCCCGGTCTCGTCGCCGATCAGCAGTTCGAAGTCCTCGAACTCCTGGGCCAGCACACTGCGGACCGCCCTTTCCACCTCGCGGGCCGTGCGTGCCATCGGCATGCACACCGAGACGGCCGGCCCACCCTCTCTGTTCCCGTCGGCGTCGGGCACCCGGCTCAGAAGCTCGCCGGCAGGAGCGGGCTCACGGCGCCGAAGAAGAAGAAGAGGACGAGGAGCACCCCGACGGTGCCGGCGCCGTAGACGAGGACGCGGGGCCCGCGCCGGCGGCGCCGGGCCAACAGCCAGACGAGGACACCGGCGGCCAGCACCCCGAGTCCCCACCACAGAGCCGGCACCCAGTTGCCCTGGCCTCCGGCCAGATCGGCGGCCGCCGCGCCGGCCGACTGTCGGTGAGTGACCGGGACCGTCGTCGGTGTGGTCTTGGCCGCCGTCGGTGTCACCGAGGCCTTCATCAGCACGGCCTGGACCACGAGACGGCTGGAGGACTGGAACCGGGGGTTGCAGGTGGTGAGGGTCAGCTCCGGCGTCACGCTGGCGGCGATGACGGCCTGGTCGGCCGGGTCGTCGCAGTTGGAGTCGCCGCAGGGCACGACCAGACTGCGTGTCACCTGGTAGGTGAAGACCCCCTGGGTGGTCGTGACCGTGATCGGGTCACCGACGGCCAGCTCGTTCAGGTTGTAGAAGGGCGCCCCGTAGGTGGTCCGGTGACCGGCGATGGCGGCGTTGCCCTGCTGCCCCGGAAGGGGGGTGCCCAAGTAGTGCCCGGGACCCTGCCGCAGGTCGGCCGTGGAGGTGCCCTCGACGATGACCTTGTCCAGCCCGATCTTCGGGATCTGCAGGAGCCCGACCGGTTGACTGTCGCCCGGGTCCGCCGTCGTCGGCGCCGGATCGACGCTCCCGGCCGGTGTCGTGTCCGGCGTCGTCGTCGACGTGCCCGATGTCGACCGGCCCTGCGAACCGGTGCCGGCGTCGGCCTTTTCGAGCTCGTGGTCGAACTTCTTGAGCAGGACGGCCTGGCTGTGGGACTCGGCGATCCCCGTGCCCCACAATTGATAGGCCACGAAAAGGAGAAGCACGGTTCCGACGCAGAGCAGGACACGGCCCAGCACGCCGGTCAGATGTCCCCGTCGCACGCTTCGACACTACCTGGCCCTACCCCCCTGGCGGCATCCACCTCCTACCCGTTTTTCGAGGTCCCCTCGTCTACACTGGCCCGGTCGTCGTCCTCTTCGTCTGCACCGCGAACGTGTGCCGGTCCCCGATGGCGGCGGCCCTTCTCCGTGTCGTCGCCGATGAGGCCGTGGCCGTCGAACTGGCCAACGGTGGAGCGACGGCCGACGAACCTGCCGTCTCCCTCCTCGATCCGACCGTTTTCATCGCCCGGGATTTCACCGCCGGTGATCTCGACGGTCCTCTCACCGTGGCCTCGGCCGGTCTCCTCGAGAGTGGGCGTCCGGTGGCGCCCGAGGTGGTGAGGGTCATGACCCCCTACGGGATCGATCTGGCCGCCCACCACGCCACCCGGCTCTCGGCCGCCGCCGTCGAGGGCGCCGATCTCGTCCTCGGGATGGAACGGCGCCACGGCCGTGAGGCCATCCTCCTCGTCCCCCCGGCCTGGTCCCGGACCTTCACCTTGAAGGAACTGGTGCGCCGGGGCCAGAAGACCGGGCCCCGGCTCCCCGGACAGCCCCTCGAGGCCTGGCTCGACGCCGTCGGTGAGGGCCGGGAGAAGTCCGACCTGATCGGCCGTTCGCCCGAGGACGAGGTGGCCGATCCCCTGGGGGGCGGCCTGGCCGACTACCGGGCCACCGCCGCCGAGCTCGCCGATCTCACCGGGCAGGTGGCCAGACTTCTGTGGACCGGGGCCATGGACGTGCCGATACACCCCTGATGACCGGTTTCGGCACTCCGGCGGACCCGCCCCGCCGCTTCGCCCCACCCCCCGTGGGACACGGCTGGCANNCCCGCTCGGCCCGCCGCTCGACCCGACCCCCCCTCGGACCCCGGCCTCCCCGGTCGCGGCGGCGCCGCCTGACTTATTGGGGCGTGGGCACCGTCGTCGTCCTGTGGGCTCTGGCCGTCGCCGTCCTCCTGGCCCTCGGGGTGCGCGACGCCAGCCACGCCATGGCCCAGATCACCGAGGCCAAAGCCAACCTGTCGGCCGCCGACCTTGTCTCGGGTGGTCCCGGCCCCCAGCTGGCGGCGGCCGGAGCCGGGTTCCGCCAGGCCAAGAGCCTGCTCGACTCGCCCATCATGGCCCCGATCGATGTTCTTCCCGTCCTCGGCCGGCAGCTCCGGTCGATCCAGGACCTCGCCGGCGCCGCCGGCCAGGTCTCCGACATAGGCGCCAGCGCCGTGGCCCGGGCCAAGACCGTTCTGGACGCCCCCCACCATCTCGGGCCCGATCGGATCGCCGCCCTGCGCCGCCTGGCGGCGCTCGGCCAGCAGACCTATGCTGCCCTGGCCAAGATCGACACCGGCCCGTCCGAGGCCCTCATCGGTCCGGTGGCCTCCAAGCGAAACGACTTTCTCCGCCAGCTGACCCAGGCCGAAACGAAGCTCGAGCACGCATCGACCGTGGCCTCGGCCGTGGCCGGGATCCTCCAGGGCCCCGAGCGCTACCTCATCCTCATAGGGAACAACGCCGAGATGCGGGCCGGATCGGGTGCCTTCCTCGAGGTCGGCGTGCTCTCCACCTCGAACGGCGAGCTCGAACTGAGCGGCGTCAGGCCCACCGCCGAGATCCCGGCCGCCCCCGGGGCGGTCCCGGTGAGCGGCGACCTGAAGACGAATTGGGGATGGCTGCTGCCCGGCGTCGACTGGCGCAATCTGGGCCTGACCCCCCAGTTCGATGTCAACGGGCCCCTGGCCGCCCGCATGTGGCAGTCCGTCACCGGCCAGACCGTCGACGGCGTCATGGCCGTGGACGTGGACACCCTCCAGCAGTTCCTCCAGGTCACCGGGCCCGTCACCTTGCCCGATGGCACCTCTCTGAATGCCTTCAACGTCATCGAGTACCTGACCCACGACCAGTACGTCGGCCTCTCGGACCAGGAGTCCTCCGAGGTCCGTGAGGACCGCCTGGGGGCCCTGGCCACCGCCGCCCTGAACGCCCTCAACACCGAGTCCCTCGATCTCAAGAACCTGGCCACCGCCATGACGACGGCCACCGAGGGCCGCCACCTCCTCGTGTGGTCGGCCGAGCCGTCGGTCGAGGACGCCTGGGAGGGCGGCGGGGTGGCCGGCCAGCTGTCTGCGGACTCGGCCCTGGTGGCCGTGGTCAATCGTGGTGGGAACAAGCTCGACCAGTACCTGTCGGTCGGGACCGACCTCCAGATCACGCCCGCCGGCGGGGCCGGGGGCGGGAGGGAGGGCACGCTGACCGTCACCCTGCAGAACCGGACCCCACCGGGGCAGTCCCAGTTCATCGCCGGCCCCTATCCCGGGACCGGCAACGCTTACGGTGAATACACCGGTCTCCTGGCGGTGAACCTGCCCGCCGAGGCCTCGAAGCTGGGGATTCGTGGTGCCGCCACCATCGACGCCCTGGGGGCCGAGGGGCCCGACTGGCTGCTGGCCACGCCCGTCGACATCAAGGCCGGGGACAGCGAACAGATCGTGGTGACCTTCCGGCTCCCCGCCGGCTACGGATCCATGACCATCGTCCCCTCGGCCCGTCTCCAGCCCGTGGTCTGGCACTACCTCGGGGCTGTCCACAATGACTCCGCACCCTTCACGTTGTCGTGGTAGGCATACCGTGACCGGGGCGCGAGATGGGGGCCGTCCGGGCCTCCACTCCTCCCCCTGCAGACCCAGCCAACAACCCGCGAACTTCCCCCTTCTAGACCTCTTGGCCACACTCCGTGGTCGTCGCTCTGAGAGGCCTTCCTGTGCAGTTGACCGGGAATTGGGATTCCATAGTGATCGTGGTGAGCAAGGCGGGGCACTATGCGTCGTAGAGCGTTCACGAAGGGCGCAACCACCACAGTGAGCGCAACCATCACGGAAAGCATAACCACTGCGGAAGTCCCGAAGACCACGAAGAGAGGTATCCGGGAAAACGTGGCGTTAAATGTCGCGTTATCGACCGCCAGCGGTGGCAATGATGAGACGAGAACCACTGCAGGTGGCTAGATTAGGTGGAGGAGTCATCGCCGAGGCGGTGACGGGCGAGGGGTGAAGAAATGAAGATCAGGTTGCTCGGCTTGGGACTTGGTTCCATCCTGACCCTGGCTGGCGTGATTGTTCCGTCGGTGACGGCGAGCGCCGACAGCAGCAGCACCTGCTATATGGGGTGCGCGCCGCTGCCGCCGTCCTCACACGATGCGCCGCCGCCGGTCACGAAGACGGTCGCTGTCTCATCGTCGGCTCTGGCGTTCACCGGTGCTGACATCGAAGAGATGACGGTCATCGGCGGAGGCGCTCTGCTCGTCGGTGGCGTTCTCGTGCGTCGTAGCCGCCGCCGCAATCGTGCCCACGCGTAGCTAGTCAGCGCGCTTTCTCGNNCGACGTGGCCGTGGGGCTCAACTTCCAGTCGTGGGCGACTCCCTCGCCCGCGCGGGGCCATTCCGTTACCGCTCGCCGTCGCTGGAGGATTCCTGCTCGTCCGGAGATGGCCGTCGTCGGCCTCGCCGATTTCGCCGCGCTGGCCGCCTTCGTCATGGTCGTCCGTCCTCTCGCCGCCACCTGGTGGAGCTACACCTTCGTCGGTTCGGTGGTCATTCTCCTCACCGCCACCGGCCACTACCGCAGTCGCATCACATTGAACGTGGCCCGCGAGGCCCGTTCGATCGCCGCCTGCACCGCCGTGCCGCTGCTCGTGCTGGCCGCCGTGCACATCAAAGGAGTGTCGACCACCGGCCTCGTCGAAGCCGGCCTCTCGGTCGTGGTGGCCATGCTCGTTCTGCGGTGCACCCTCTACGCGCTCATCCGTCGTCTGCGAGCCAAGGGGATCTACGGCGAGCGCACCCTGATCATCGGTGCCGGACAGATCGGCACCACCTTCGCCGCCACCCTCGATGAGCACCGCGAGTACGGACTGCGGCCCATCGGCTTCCTCGACGATGTCGACGGTGCCGATCTCCCGCTGCCGTTGTTCGGCGGTGTGGCGCTGCTGCGGATGGTGTTGTTCGAAGAGAGGGTCGACCGTGTCGTGGTCGCTTTCGGTCGGGCACGCGAGGCGGACTTGGTGGACGTGCTGCGGGCCTGCGAGGACGCCTCGGTCGACATCCACATCCTTCCCCGCTTCTTCGAGCTCGGTTCCGCTGTGCACGCCACCGATACCGACGATGTCTGGGGCTTCCCCCTCGTCCATCTGCGCCGGCCCGTGCGTCGGGTCTACTCGCGGGCGGCCAAGCGGGCCTTCGACATGGCCGTCGCCGCCCTCGGCCTGTTGCTCCTTTCTCCTCTCTACGCCCTGCTGGCCGTGGCCGTGAAGCTGTCGAGCTCGGGACCGGTCCACTTCCGCCAGCAGCGCGTGGGCCAGCGCGGCGAGACCGTCGAGATCCTCAAGTTCCGCTCCATGCGTGTGCACACCGACTCCGACACCGAGTGGACCATCGCCGAGGGGGCGGTCACCAAGGTCGGTCGCATCATGCGGGTGCTCGGCCTCGATGAGATCCCCCAGCTGTGGAACATCCTCCGGGGCCAGATGTCGCTCGTCGGTCCCCGGCCCGAGCGCCCCTTCTTCGTCGAGCAGTTCAAGGCCGAGATCCCCCACTACGACGACCGCCACCGCGTGCCCGTGGGACTGACCGGTCTGGCGCAGGTCCACGGTCTGCGGGGCGACACATCGATCGAGGAGCGGGCCCGCTTCGACAACCACTACATCGAGAACTGGTCGCTGTGGCGTGACCTCACCATCTTGATGCAGACGCTGTTCGCCGTGGTCAGAAACGTCGGTTCGACCGGATCCAAGACACCGGTGGCCACCACCGTGTCGGCCGGATCCACCGTCGGTGTCGTCTCGGCCGGACCGACGGTCGATGCCGTATCGCAGACCTCGGCCGGCACCGCCGTCGGTGAGGTCACCCCGGTGGCCACCGGTTCCACGGTCGGTGCCGTACGCTCGGAGAATCCCGAACTCCCGGACCACAAGGACGACCGGGCCGTCGCCCCGGTTGTGCACGAGCCGAACGAGGCCGCTCAGATCGGATGACGATCGTTCGACACCGGGCTCCTGACGTGAGCGCCGGTGACGCGGGTGCTGGCGATGTCGGCGTCGATTCCGGTCACCCGCTCACATCGTGGACCGTGCCTGTCGGTGTGGTGCTCGTCGTCGGCTTCCTCGTGAGCATCGTCTCCGTCGGGCGCCCCAGTCTGTCGCTCGACGAGAGCGTGAGCACGACGCTCGCCTACTCGCCCTGGCACATCTTCACCCAGACCGTTCTGCACCGCGAAGCGAACATGTCGCTCTACTACCTGTTGTTGCGGGTGTGGGACTCCATCGTCTCGACGGTGTCGGGTCACGCCGGTACCGAGACCATCGCCCGTTCGTTCTCGGTCGTGGCCAGCGTGGGCGCGCTGGCTGTCGTCATGGTGGTGACCCGTCGCCTCTTCGGCCGCCGCGCCGCCCTCATCTGTGGCGTGCTCCTGGCCCTCGATCCCCTCGTCGTCATGTTCGCCCAGGACGCGCGCGGCTACGCGCTCAGCCTCCTTCTCGTCTCCGCCTCGTCAGCGTTGTTCGTGCGCGGCATACGGGCACCGTCGGGCCGGGCCGTCTGGGTGGCTTACGCCGTCGTGTCGGCGCTGGCCGCCTACGCCAACTTCTGGGCCGCTCTGGTGCCGTTGGCCCACGGCGCGTCACTCGCCTTCCTGCCCCGGCGCAGTGCACCGTGGCCTCGTCTCGTGCTCACCGCCGTCGGTCTCGGCATCCTCCTCGTCCCGCTGGCCCTGCTCATCCACGCCACCGACAGCTCCGGTGTGAACTGGGCGGCCGGGTCGAGCGCCGGGAAGCTGTTCACCACCGTGCGGGCCGACATACCGCATCCGGTGATCGATCTCGCCGTCGTTGTCGTCGTCGCCCTCGTGGTCTGGATCGTGGCCGTGGCCCGGAGACATCCGCGGCTGCAGATCACCGTCGACCAGTGGCCGATCGTCTTCGCCCTGTGCTGGTTGGTGGTACCCGTGGCCGTCGTCGTCCTTCTCTCCCTGGCCTACAAGCCCCTCCTCGTCGTGCGTTACCTGGTGATCTGCCTTCCGCCCTTCGTCATGCTCGTCGGCTACGCCCTGTCCCGCATCAAAGGGAGCAGGGCCATGGCGGGCGCCGTGGCCGGACTGGCGGTTCTGTCGGGAGTCGGGGTCGGGGCCCTGTTCGCCCACGGCTCGTCCCAGGACTGGCGGGGCGCCGTGGCGTCGGTGGCCGACCGGGCCCAGCCCGGTGACGGCGTCGTCATCTTCGCCCCCTACACCCGCATCCCCTTCCAGTGGTATCTCGTGAAGGACGGGGCCGAGGGCGACCTCCACCCCCTCTTCCCGCCCGGCCCGTGGTCCACCAACGGTCTGCGCTACGACACGTCCATCAACGCCAGCCGCTCCGGTATCGAGAACGCCGTGGCCGGCTACCACCGCGTGTGGTTGGTCCAGAGCCAACAGGAGCTCTATCCGACCGAGGACCAGGCCGTTGTGGCCGGCCTGCGTTCCGCCGGCCTCGAGCCTGACGGGACCAGGAGTTTCCACGGGGTCCAGGTGGTCCTCTACGCGGAGCGCATCTGATCGCTGATCGTCCTGATGCCTGCTGATCGTCCTGATGCCTGCTGATGGCAGCCGAGCGGTCCCGATGCAGCCGGTGTGCGGTTGGGGGTGTCCGGGGGCTGTCTCCAAGGGCGGAACCGTGCACGGCCGCTCCCGGTCGGGCAGGATCGTGCCCGATGGCTCCACCACCTCGATTCCGGGCGGGATCCGGTGGATTCATGGGTGACTCCGGGCCTTCCACCACCGCTCGTGGTCAGAAGACCGCGCTAACGTGGAATGTGATGGATGGGGCGGAGGGCGCGACCGCGGGCCGACCGGGATCGCCCGAGTCCACGTCATGGCCCCCGCGCCGGTCATGGCCCAAGCCCAAGTCAGCGCCCGAATCCAAGTCACGGAGACCTCTGCGGGTGCTCCTGGTCGATGTCTCGGACCGGGGCGGCATCGCCCGCTACTGCGAATGCCTACGGGCCGCCCTCCGGGGTGAGGGCGCCGTCGTGTCGTTGGCCGCTCCCGCCGGCCTGGCCGACCCGGGACTGGCACTGGCTGACCGCCGCTGGGGCCGCGACGTCACCGGACTGGCCCAGCTCCGGGTGCTCGGACGCCGGGTGGCCGAGATCGGACCGTCGGCGCTTCTGCTCGGACGCGCCGTGTTCCGGGCCCGGTGCGACGTCGTGCACGTGCACACGGAGGTGGTCCCGGGTCTCGACCACCTGGCCCTGGCCGCCGTGGCCCGACGTGTTCCCGTTGTGATCACGGCTCACGATCCCGAGCCCCTCGACGGAGGGGCGCGTGCTCTGCAACGCCCAGCCCGCCGGTGGCGGGCGGCCGACGCCGTGATCATCCATGGCGAAGGCCCACGCCGTCTGGTCGAGACCTGCGCGCCGGGAGTGCCCGTCTACGTCGTCCCCGTCGATCTGGCCCTCGGTGGGCTGGCCGTGCCCCGGGAGGCGGCCCGCAAGCGGCTCGGCCTCGACGATGCGCCCACGGCCATGCTCCTCGGCCTCATACGACCCTACAAGGGGGTCGGTCTGCTGGCCGATGCCTGGCCCCGGGTGACGGCCAAGGTTCCCGGGGCGCGGCTCCTCGTCGTCGGAGAGCCGTACCGGTGCGACGAACTCGACCGCCTGGAGGCGTTGGAGGGCGTCGACGTGCGACGCGGGTTCATCGCCGAGGACGACTTCGATTCCTGGTCGGCGGCGCCCGATGTCCTCGTGCTCCCCTACCGTCACGGCTCGCACTCGGGCATCCTCCATCGCGGCGTGGCCGCCGGTACCCCGGTGTTGGCCTCCCCGGCGTTGGGCGACGAGGTGCGAAGCACCGGTGCCGGCCTGGTCGTGCCCCTGGACGCCGAGGCGTGGGCCGACGCCCTGGTCGACGCCCTCACCGGCCACCCTCCGCCGGCGCCACCGCTCCCCACCGGACGGGGCACGGCCCTGGCCACCTTGGCCGTCTACCGCGACGTCATCGATCGCCGGGCGCACCGCCGCACCGACCGCTGGGGCGCTCGCCGGCGGGTCGGCGCCAGGGCCGACACCGTCCGTCGCATAAAGGTCCCTTCGTGAGCCGGCGCCAGAACAACGAGCGACTCTGCGTCGCCGAGGTGAGCAACTCGCGCCAGGCGTGGGGGGCCGAGTTGATCATCATGGCCCTCGCCGCCCCGATGGCCGAACGGGGCATCGAACTGGCCCTGGCGTCGCCGTCCGGTGGTGACCTGGAGGAGCAGTGGACGAGAATGGGGCTGCGCCATCTTCCGCTCGATATCCCCGACCGTCAGGGGATCCGGGCCGCCGACGGTGTGTCGGGGGCGCCGACCGGTCAGCTGGCCAAGGAGCTCACATCGTCGCTGCGGTCGATGCGGTCGATCGCCAAGATGGGGAGCCAGGTCGACATCATCCACTCGAGCAGCTTGTGGACCCACTTCGACTGCGCCGTCGCCGGTCGCCTGGCGCGTCGGCCGGTGGTCCTCGACCTGCACGACATCGTCCGGCCGGGGATGGGACGCCGTGTCCTCACCGCTGCCGTGCGCCTGTCGTCGGCCGCCATCTCGGTGAGCCATGCCGTAGCCGACTGTGTGGGGCCGTCGGGCGCCAGCCGGCTGCGGATCATGGTGCCGTCGGTCGAGCTCGACCGTTTCAAGCCCGGGCCGGCCGATCCCGAGATGCGTCGGCGGCTCACCTCGTCGGAGACGGACCCCCTGATCGGCATCGTGGGTCGCATCGATCCCGAGAAGGGGGTGGACCTCGTCGTGCGGGCGGTCTCGGCGCTCACGGGACCAGCGGCACGGGCCCATCTCGTGGTGGTCGGGAGCCCGGGCTTCGATTCGGGCGCCTACCTCGAGCGCCTGAAGGCCGACGCCAGCCGGTTGCTTGGTGACCGTGCCCGCTTCGTGGGACGCATGGAGGACGTGCCCGAGACGTTGCGGGCCCTCGACATGGTCGTGAACGCGTCGACGGCCGAACCCTTCGGTATGAGCGTGCTCGAGGCCCAGGCCACCGGCGTGCCCGTCGTGGCCACCAATTCGGGGGGTGTCGCCGACTTCCTCACCGACGGCGACAACGCCCTTCTCGTCCCCGTGGGGGACGCCGACGCCATGACGAGGGCCTTCGAAAGGGTTCTGGGCGACCCCGAATTGGGAGCCCGGATGGCCCGACGGGGCCGGGACACCGCCGAGGTCGGGCACGGGATGGATCTCTTCGCCGACGGGTTGGCCGACCTCTACCGACACCTCGCCCACCGGTCCCCGAGCCAGGTGGGGGCGGAGCCCGATCGGTGAGAGCACTGATGGTCACGAAGTTCGTGCCGCTTCCCGACGACTCGGGGGGAAAGCAGCGCTCCCTGGCCATCGCCCGACGGTTGGCCGAGCGCAGCGATCTCGTGGTGTGCGCCTACGACGACGGCTCGGCCGACCTCGGTGCCCTCGAGAAGCTCGGCATCGACGTGCGGTCCGTGCCCTGGCGCCCGGGCATGGTGGCGGCCGGGCGCGGCCTGGCCCGGACCAAGAGCATCTCNNGTCTCGGCCGGTCGTTTCTGGAGTACGACCCTCGCCGGTGTGGTGCGGCGCGCCGCAGCCGAGCGACCGCTCGATCTCCTGCAGGTCGAGTACCTGCAGATGGTGCCTTTCGCCGACGGGGTGGCGGCCACCACCCGCGTGCTCGACCTCCACAACGTCGAATCGTCACTGGCCACTAGCTACGCACGGGCACGCCGCCTGCCGTGGTCGGCCCCCTTCCACTTGGAAGCCGCCGCCCTGCGGTCCCTCGAGCGCCGGGCTCTGGGCGCCTTCGACACCGTGGCGGTGGTGAGCCAGCGCGAACGTGACCGGTTGCCGGCGACGGCCGGCTCCGTCGTGCTGTGCCCGAACGGTATCGACCCACCGGAGCCCCTTCCGCCCGCCTCCTCGCCCACGGTCGCCTTCGTGGCCACCATGGGCTGGGCGCCCAACACCGATGCCGCCCTGTGGCTCGGGCGCGAGATCTGGCCGCAGGTCCAGCTCCAGGTACCCGAGGCGCGCCTGCTCCTCGTCGGCCGTGACCCGACGCCGGAGGTGCGGGCCCTGGCGTCGGCGACGATCGATGTGTCCGGTACCGTGGCAGACGTTCGCCCCTACCTGGCCCAAACGCGCGTCGCCGTGGCTCCGCTGCGGTCCGGTGGTGGCACCCGCCTCAAGTTGCTCGAGGCCCTCGGTGTGGGGCGCCCGGTGGTGGCGACCTCGATCGGGGTCGACGGCCTCGAGGACCTGGTGGGAAGGGGGGTGGTGGTGGCCGACGACTCCGCCGGGATCGCCGGTGCCCTGGTGGAGCTGCTCAAGCACCCCGAGCGGGCAGCCGATATGGGTAGAGCCGGGCACGACGCCGTCGCCGCCGACCATTCCTGGGACGGCGCCCTGGCCCCGCTCCTGGAGGCGGTATCCAGATGACCCAGGCAACAATTCTCCTCGTGGCCGCGGCGGGCGGCAGCGTGCTCTTGGGCGTGTTCGTCCACTGGGAGCGTCTCGGCAAGGAGCACTACGCCGTGCTGCTGCTGATCGGCATGCTGGTGGCCGAGACCAGCCTGTACGAGAACCAGGACAACATGCCCCGCGACCTCTTCCATCCCGGTAGCGGCGCCTTCGAGTTCCGGTTGCCCGAGGTCGTCATCACGCTGGCCCTGCTCGCCCGCCTGGTGGTGCGAGGACGGGCCACCAGGGTGGGAGGCCCACCTCTTCTGTGGATGGCGTTCGGAGCGTGGATCTTCGTGGCCCTGGTGGAAGGGGTCCTGCGGCACAACGATCACACCCAGATCCCTTATGAGGGCAAGGTGATCATCTACGTGGTGGGGGGCTACGCGCTGGCCGCCGGGGTGCCCATCCAGCGCTTCTTCGAGGGACGGGCCCTCGAACGCCTGGTGCGATGGTCGGCCATCCCGGCCACCGTGGTCGTCCTCATGACCATGGCCCATAAGCAATACGCCGTCCACCTGCCCCTTCTCCCGCTACCCGACTTCGGGATCGACGGCAGCGACGCGGCCACCATCTTCGCCGCCATAGGGCTCATCGGGCTCATGTTGGAGCTGGCCAAGGAGAAGCGCAGCCGACTCACCCTCCTGGCCGTGGTCCCTCTCGTGGTGAGCCCTTTCCTGTCCGACCAGCGGGCCGTGCTCATCTTCCTGGGGGCGGCCGTCACCGTGGTCCTGGTGGTGGCCACCGGGTCCACGGCGCGCCGGCGCCTGCGCGTCAAGTCGGCGGAAGTCCTGCTCAGCGCCCTCGCCGTCGTCGGTGTGGTGCTGGGCGTGGCCGTGATCCCGGCCGCTCAGTCCCAGCACGCGGTGGAGGTCCCGCTCAGCTCCNNGCCTTCGCCAGGACCTTCGACACCAAGGGCAAGGTCGAGTCGGCCGAGGACCGTGCTAGCAAGTGGGGGGTGGCCTACTCGTACATCCGCCAGCACGTCTTTATCGGTAACGGTCTCGGAGTCGAGTTCAGTTATTACAACCCGGGGCCGAATACTTTCTCTATGACGGATGTCACGGAGAACATCGGCCTCGACCTGTGGATGCGGGCCGGGCTCGTCGGATTGGGCCTCTTCGTCCTGGCTCTGTTCTTCTCCCTCTTCGACGGCCTGGTGGCCTGGCGCCTGCATCCGGACCGGATGGTGGCCGTCCTCGCCCTGGCTCTGGTGGCCGTGGTGGTCGGCTTCGTGGCCAAGGGCATGGTCGAGTCGATCTTCGAGAAATACCGCCTGGCCACCATGCTCGGGCTCTCCCTCGGCATGCTGCGCAGCGCGGTGACGTCAGCGGGGGGGACGCGCATGGCCCTTCACCGCGCCCACGTCTACGGGGAGGTCTGACACCGTGGACATCCGCCAGCTGCTGCGCGATCTGCGGCAGAACTTCATCGTCGTCTTCCTGGTCTTCGCCATCTGCGCCGTCGCCGGTGGCGCCGCCGCCTACCTGCCGGCCAAGCAGTACCAGGCCTCGGCCCAGGTCGAGCTGCAGCCCACCGCCGCCGGCGGCCAGCAGGCGGTGTCGGTCATCCAGTACGTGCTTCTGTACCTACCCACCCAGGCGGCCAGTCCGAGCACGTTGCAAGCGGCGCGCCACGACGTGCCGCCGTCCGAAGCCAACGACACCGTGACGGTGACGGCGACCGCCCCTCCGGCCACCGATGTCCTCACCATCGGTGTCAAGGGCCCGAACCCCGGTGTCGACGCCGACTTCGCCAACGCCATCTCGAGTCAGGTCGTCGCCTCCCAGGCGCACGACGCCGCCCTGTACAGAACCGAGACGTTCCAGCCGGCCACGCCCCCCACCACCCCGGCCAATCCGACCAAGCCCCTGCTCGTCGGGGCCATCGGCTTCGGCATCATCGCCGCCGTCTTCGCCGGCCTGGCATCGGCCGGGGTGAGGCGCCGGTTCAGCCGGGTCACCGAGTTGAAGGAGCGCATCGGCGCCACCGTGCTGGGCGAGATCCCGCGGGTCATCAGCGGGAACATCCGGCCGTCGAGCCTATTCGTCCTCGGGCGTCAGCCCATGGTGATGGAGGCGTTCCAGGACCTGCGCAGCAACCTGTTGCTGAGCATTCCCGACGGGGGCCCGGTTTCGATCGCCGTGACGTCGTGCGACCCGTCGGAGGGCAAGACGTCGGTGTCGGCCAACATCGCCTGGGCGCTGGCGGTGGAAGGCCGCCACATCACCGCCGTGGACGCCGACCTGCGCAAGCCGATGCTGCACCTCGAGCTGGAAGTGCCCTTCGGTCCGGGCCTGGCCAGCGGGGGAGCGGCCGACGCGCTGCGCCATGCGTCGAAGACGACGAACCCCTTCCTCGACGTGGTCCCCGCCGGGATCCCGTCGCAGCACCCGGCCGACGTGGTGTCCGCCTACCTGCCGCCGCTGTTGCACAGTCTGCAGGAGCGCCAGCAGACCGTCATCGTCGACTGCCCACCCATGATCGGCGTGGCCGAGACCGTCCTCATCGCCGCCATGGTGGACATGGTGGTCGTGGTCGTCGACACCCGGCGTCTGCATCCCGAGCGACTCCAGCAGTGCCTGCTGCGGCTCGACGGTGCCGGTGCCAACGTCGTCGGCGTGGTGCTCAACCGCACCCGTCGCCGCCGTCGTGCGGGCTCCTACCAGTACGGCTACTACGGCCGTGAGGAGCAGCTGGTGCCGGCGCCCCCCACGTCGGCTCCCGGCGAGCCATCGAGCGCCGTGGCCCGGGCGCGCTGGTTGGGCGCCCCGCCGCCTCCTCCCGCCGAAAGGCCGGTGCAGCCGGTCGGCCGCCGTTCCGGTCGACACGGGGGATCGGCCCGGCCGCCGGTTTTCCGGTCACCGACCAAGGACACCGCCGACGGAGGCAGTGCCGGTGTGGCGGAAGCCGCCCCCCGTCGGCGCAAAGGGTGGTGACGCGGTCGCACCGTTCGGTGCGGCCGTGACCGCAGGCTCCGACAGGGACGCCTCCGCCCCCTCCCTCTGAGCCTCTCCCCATGATGCGCTTCCCAGGGAGCCCGAAACCATGATCGAAACCGTGACGCGCCTCACCCCACGGCGCCTGTTGCGATGGTGCGTGGCCCTCGTCATCCTCGGTATCGCCGTGGCCACCGTGGCGCACTCGGCCACCACCGGCGGGGACTTCCGCTTGAGCATCTGGTACCCGGGCCAAGCCATGTTCCACGGCCGGGACCCGTACGACATCGCCAGCTTCGAGCGCTACTACGGGGTCCACCAGGTCGAAGCCTTCTCGAAGGGATGGTTCCCGCTCTACGGGCCCATCCACCTGTGGCTGGCCGTGGTCTTCGGTCTCTTCCCCGTGGCCCTGGCTTCCGCCCTGTGGTTCGTCATGAATCTGGGGGGTCTGCTGGCCATCGCCTCGGTGGCCGCCCGGGCGCTCGACCGTCGTCTCGGTGGCCCGGCCATCCTCGCCATCGCCGGGTTCCTGGTGCTCTCGCGCCCGGGACGGGCCACTCTGGAAACGGGACAGGCCACCGCCTTCTATGCCCTGATCACCTATGTGGCGTGGTCCCAGGTCCGCCGCCGGCCTTGGCTGGCGGCGGTGGCGCTGGCGTGCGCGCTGGGCAAGCCACCGTTCGGTCTGCCCTTGCTGGCCCTGATCCTGGCCCGCCGATCGTGGCCGGTGGTCCTACGCGCCATCGCCATCTTCGTCGCCGCCAGCCTGCCCATCGTGATCTGGCTCAGTGTCAATGCCGGTTCGCCCGCCGTCTTGGGGCGCGCCGTGATCCACAACCTGCGCTACACCGACCACAATCCTCTCGATGCCCCGGGGTCCCCCGGACGCATCGATGGCCTCAGTCTCATCGCCCGCTATGTGCACGGCCACTTCGGTGGAGGGGTCGAGGTCGGCGCCTTCGTGGTGGTCGTCGGCCTGGCCGCCGTTTTCGTCTCCCGCGCCTCATGTCGCCCGGGATGGCCCCTGACGCCGGCCGTGGTGCTGCTCCTCGGCGTCGCCACCGTTCTCTGTGTGGCCCACGAGTACTACGACCTGCTCCTGATGGCGTGGCCCTTCGCCACCGCCTTGCGTCAGCCCGTGGCCCGGGTGGTCGATCGAATGGGGATCTTCGACAGGAGCGGAGCCGACGGTGGGACAGGGACGGGGGTCGGGGCACGCGACGGGCCCGGGCCACGGGCCGGAGTCTTCGACAGCGGCCGATTCCTCGACGAGCGACAAATGTTGCGTGACGGGGGAGCGTGGGGGGGTGTCCTGGCGCTGTGCGCCCTGCCGGCACTCATCGTCACCGTCATCCCGGCCAATGACACCGTCAAGGTGCTCGGTCTCGGATCGGGGACCGCTGTCATATCCACCATCACCACGGCGTGCCTGCTCGTGGCCATGGTCGGCGCCATGGTCGTCATCGCCTTCGACCATCCCCAGGAAGTGTCAGCCGCCGACGGAGGCGATGCGCACGATGTGGCGTCGTCGGACGGGTTGTCCAGTGTCGCCCGGAGCGTCGCGGGGACGGTCGCCGGGGGAATCGTCTAGATCGTCGAGCGGTCAGCCGTCGGGGCCGTCGATCGTCCGGCGGACGTCCCAGCAGTGGTGGCAGGCGTCGTGGGCGTTCGAACACACGACGTCGAGAAGAGATTGTCGGCCCCGATCGGGGTGCACGAGGGTGATCCCGACTCGGTGGGCGAGACGGACGGCCTCTGTCCAGTCCTTCACCGCTCGGTCGAGCGACCAGAGGGCACCGGCGAGGCTGACCTCGTCGTAGCGACGAGCCTGGGCCAGCAGGTCCTCGTCGTACCGGCCGACCGGACGAGGGTCACCCGAAGCCAGTCCGGCCAGCCGTTCAGCCCAAATGCGTAGGTTGTCCGAGACGTGGCACACGTAGGCCACGGCCGGCCAGGTCAGATCGGGACGCCTTTGCGATCCATCGGTGCCGGCGAGCATGCCCGCCAGCTCCTCGGGCGTGGCTGAGACCATGGCTATGGCTCGCTCCTGGGTGATCGTCCAGCGGAACCCACATCCGCCACAGGGATCGCCGTAGGTGAGTCGGCCCCACTCGCTCATGACGCTCAGTATTGCTGGCGGCGACCGACGCATCTCCGACCGATCCATCTCCATCGAGCGCTCGGGGCCGCCGGTATCTGTCCGCCGTCGATTTGGCACCGGCGCGGACTATGTTGCCGTCGCCCCCCATCGACATCCAACTCGCTGGGTAGAAGGCTCAGGGTCGAGGCGAAGGAGATCATCATGGTCGGCGAAAAGGTGGAGCACTACCAAGGCAAGGGCACGGATCTGAAGGCACTCCAGTCGCACATCGAGGAGTACCTGAAAACTGACGGCTTCACCACCCAGACCTCGACACCGAGCGGCCAGGGTGTGGTCATCCAGGCCAAGAAGGGTGGTTTCCTACGCGGGATCGTGGCCGCCGATCGTGCCATGACCATCATGGTCGCCGGGAGTCCCGCCGACTTCACTGTTCGCATCGGCATCGGCAAGTGGCTCGAGCACCTCGCCGTGGCCGCCATCGAGACGTTGCTCATCTCGGACCTGTTTCTCGTCGTGGACCTGGCCGAGACGGCCTGGAACCTCGAGATCGAGGACAAGCTGGTGAAGGACATCAGGGCGTTCGTGGGCTGAATTAGTCTTTTCTCGTCATCATCCAGAGCGGTCGAGGGACGGGCCCGACGACGCCGCGGCAACCAGTGGACGCAACCCATCAGGTGCCAATGCCCGATCGATGAAGGAGTGGGAAAATGCAGTACCGCAACGCCACGGCGCAGGACACCTCCGCCATCGCCGCGCTGCATGCCGACAGCTGGCGCCAGAACTATCGGGGTGCGTTCTCGGATGCCTTTCTCGACGGCGAGGTTCTGGCCGATCGGATGGCGGTGTGGACGGAACGTCTCAGTACCCCGGGACCGCTCGAGCGCACGATGGTGGCCGATGATGACGGTGCCGTCGTCGGGTTTGCCCACGCCGTCTTCGACGATCACCCGACGTGGGGCGCTCTCCTCGACAACCTCCATGTCGCCCGTAGCAGCAAGCGCGGCGGCGTCGGCTCGCACCTGATGGGCCGCACGGCAGGAGCGGTCATCGAGCGGAGACCGAAGACGGGTCTCTATCTCTGGGTCCTCGAACAGAACAAGACGGCCCAGGGCTTCTACGAGGCGCTCGGTGGGACGTGCGTTGAGCGCGGCTTCGGGGCCCCGCCGGGCGGCGGCAGCCCGGCGCGACTCAGATACGCGTGGTCCGATCCGTCCGTTTTGCTCGTCAGGGACTGAATCCGGTCCTACGTGCGCTTTTCGAGCAGGGACGCCATCTCCCGGTATCTCGAGACCGGGATCAGATGGACACCGTCGAAGGCACCGGACTCCCTGATGGCCTGGAACAGGTCGTGGGCGATCTCGACACCGGCCATGCGGTCACGTTCGATCCGGTCGATGATCGTCTCGGGCACGGCGAGTTGGGGGATGTCGGTCGACAGTTTCCGGGCCATGGCGGCGCTGGCGATCACCATCACGCCGGCGTAGACGGGGCCGTCGAAGTGCACGGTGGCCCGCCATTCCAACAGATCGTCGAGGGAGAAGGCCACCTGCGTGAGGAGGAAGTCGGCCTGGCGTTTCCATGCGGGCAGTGGGCGCAACCCCGAGGTCACGCCGAACCGCAGTGGCTCCGTGGCGCCGTCGCTGTCAGGGGAGAAGCGCCGCGCTTCGGCCATCATCGACCTGACCGACAGATCATCGGAACGGGCACCGGTCTCGGGGCGGTCGCCGTAGACGAACAGGAACTCGTTGACCCCGTACGCCGCCGCTGTGAGCAGGTCCCGGCGAAATCCGAGGACATTGCGGTCCCGGGCATTGAGGCAGGCGATGGAGCGGCCTCCCATGAGTGCGACTTCATGGGCCACGGCGATGCTCGAGACCGTGGCACGGCCGATGTGGTTGTCCGGGATCAAGAAGGCCGAGGCCACTCGGCTCATCACGCCGATCTGGTGTCGGACGTGCATGAGGTCCGGACGGGTGGCCGGCTCCACCTCACAGATCACCTCGAAGTCGACCGCTGCCACATCGGCACACTACGAGCCCGGCGCCCGACATGTCCTCCGAGCGTCTTCGTCAGGAGAGGCCGTCTCTGTCCTTGGCCCTTTTGAGCCGCCCCCGGTGGTCGGAGGAGCGGCTCAGCCGAAGTCGGCGTGGTAGGCGGCCAGAGACGCCGGGAACTGTCCGTCGGTGATGGCGTCGACCTGCCCGGACACATCGAAGTTGAAGTAGTCGTCGAAGGCCACGCTGTGCCCGGCCATCCACGCCGACATCAGATTGATGAAGGTGGGGTCGTCGCCCATGCCGTGGCCGTCCCCGCGGATGGCCAGGCCCCACTCGGGGAACACGACGGGCTTGCCGTGAGCGAAGGCGAAGTCGGCCACCCTGGTCAGGCCGGGCAGTGTATTGGCGGCCCAGCTGCAGTTGGACTCGGCCGCCGTCGCGGTGTTGTTGAAGGGGATGCCGCAGCTGCCGACCCACGACTGGTCGTAGGTGTCGGTACCGATGTAGTTGACGTACTGGTCACCCGGATAAGCCTGGTCGGCTGTGTACGTGGGGTGGGCACCGTCCTGGGGATCGGCGCCCTCCCAGATGAAACGCAGCCAGGGACCGACCGTGCGCATGGCGGTGACGATCTGACGGTAGTAGGCGGCGTAGTTGAGCGCGTCGGCGNNAGGATGTTGGCCGGCTTGACGTCGCGATGGACGATGCCTGCGCCATGCGCGGCCGCCAATCCCGCTGCAATCTGATTGGCGTAGTTGAGCGCGTCGGCGACGTCGGTCACTTCCCACGGATTCCCCGTGGTGAACTCCTGGCCCAGACGCAGGATGGCGTTGCCTTCGCCCGACGACACCAGCGTCTGGGCCAGGGTCACGAAGTACTGGTTGTACAGACCGGCGGCGCCCTGGGCCAATGTGTCGGTGCCGGAGTTGTCGAACATGGGCACGCCCAGGACGAGCTGGTAGCCCGAGCCCCGCCAGGCATCGAACAGCCAGCCGAGCGATCCACCGGCGCCGTCGATCGTGGGCCACGATCCGCCCGGAAGGTAGTCTTCGACCACGCTGACATGGGCACCTGTTTCGCGGGCGAAGCCGGCCGCCCCCGAAGGGTTGATGCCGCCGGCGTACACACCGACCGCAGCGTTGGTGCGCGCCGGTGGTGGCGGCGGTGGTGGTGAGGTTGTCGGTGTTGCTCGCCGAACCGGTGGAGGCGCTTGCGTGGTCGGTGGTGCCGGTTGCGTGGTGGGTGGCGAGGTGGTGGTCGTCGGCGCCACGGTCGATGTCGTCGTCGGAGCCGGGGTCCCGACGAAAGCGCCACCACCACCGGTTGGCGGCGCCGCCGCCGATGCGGCGGCATGAGGGTGGTGGGGAGAAGAGGAAAAGATCCCTGTGGCCGTGGCGGCCAGCGAGATGATCAGTAACCCGGCGATGATCTCCTTGGGTAGCCCGAGGAAGATTTTCGCATGGCGCAGACGACGGATGGAATCGAGACGCATGCAACTAACCCGCCTGCGCGCCGCACAGGGGACAGCGACGTCGGTGGTTGTGTCGTGTCGAGGGCGCGTGCGAGTGCATACGTTTCAACGTGTTTTCCCCCGGGCCCGAAAAAGGGTTGTGTGTCGGTTGACGGGAACAAGCGAGACACACCGTTGGCGGTTCTGGTCTTGAACATCGGCGCGGTCACGTGGCTCCTTGAGCCATTCCGGTCCCAGAACCGTGGCTGCCCACGCTCAGTGCTGCTCTGCGTGGTTGGGCTCGGACCCACCCGAGTGCTGACTGTGGTCGCCTACCGGAGTGCCCCCTCGAACTCTCGAGGGGGCCCCATCGGTACGTCAACGACACCGTGACAGACGCCATGCCGTCGGTCGGAGTCCGACGGCGTGCATCGGCACGATCACTGCGCCGCTCGTCGAGCCCTGACTCGAGGAGTTGCCAGGGCCGCAAGGTAGTGCGTTGACGACGCGTGGACCTCTTCGTCCGTGCATGGCGCGCGTGCATCGGCGTACGTCCGGAGGGTTGGGTTCAATGGCGCGCCGCCGGAGCTCCGTGTCGGTAGTGACAGTGCTGCCAGGTGGTGATGATGAGGTCGGAGAGGTACATGTTGTTCAGTAGGACAGAAGTGACAGATGTGTCAGCCGGTTGTCGGCGATGGAGTCCGCATTAGCCACGGCGTGTGGCCGAGGTTCACGGACCACCGGCGGTGGGGAGTCGAGGTGGTGAGGTGAACTCAAAAGGGGCTTCGCTGTTCAAACCGGAGCTAGGGGCGTACCATCTCTGTTGTGCAAATGTTGATTAACGCACGTTCCGGGTCAGGAGATCCCGTGGGCAGCAGGCTCACGAGCACTCGGCGCGGTCGGGCGCCCACCGCGGTGGCGGGGGGAGAAGCGGGGGATCGCCGTGCTTCGTGAGGCTGAACTGGCAAGACTCGTCACGGCCATCGATACGGCCGTGAGCAAGGCGATCGATGCGTTCAACATCGCCTCCGAGACCGGCGACGAGGACCTGACCGCCGAGGCGCGCGCCTGTGTCGACAGGTTGAAGGCTTTCCGCGAGGTCACCGCCGCCCAGCCCACCCGGGCGTCGCGGTGGATGCACGCCCGCCCTCCGCGGGGCGAGTCGCTGTATTTCTCCTCATGAGCGTGCCTGAGCCCTCCTGAGAGGGCCACGGTCCCAGAGCGACCTCTCGCTTCTCAGCGCGACGGCAGGTAACTGCGGAGCGAGCCGACCAGGAAACCCGCACCCCACGACAGGTGCATGACGGGCAGGGCCACGGCCAGCCCGGCCCCGGCTGCGGGATCGCGACGTACCTCGGTGCCGGAGCCCACGACCACGACGGCCAGGTAGGCGAGGGCGACCTTGCGCCGCCCGGGTGACAGGAGCCCGAGGATGAGAAGGGGAGCGGCCAGCTGGCGCACTCGGAGCGAGTCGGGATACTTCCGCACGGTGGCGGCCCGGCCGATGCCGTAGAGGTAGTACTGCCTCATGAGGCCGGCGAAGCTGCTTCTCGGGCGGTAGGTGGACCGGATGGCCGGATCGAACCAGACGCCGCCGTCGTCGCCGAGGCGGTGCAGCAGCTCGCCGTCCTCGTTGGTGGCGAAATCCACGTCGTAGCCGCCGAGTCGACGGAGCACGTCCACCCGGGCCGCCCCCAGATAGACGATGTCGGTCCAGTCGGCCGACGACTTGGCATTGCGGAACCGGGCGGGACCGGCGCCGAGCTTCGAGGTGAGTGCGGCGGCGACAGCGCGCTCGACCCAGGTCGTGCCTCGGGGGTCGATCGGGCCGCCGACGAGGGCCGCTCCCGAGCGGGTCAGGGCGGCGATGCACTGATCGACGTAGTCGGGAGCGACCACGGTGCGACCGTCGACGCGCACGAGCACGTCGCCGCGGGCTTCGGCCAGCGCCACGTTGAGACCGGCCGATTGCAGCCGGCCCGGGTTGTCGACGACGCGGACGCCGGGGAACTTCGCCGCTATCTCCGGGGTGCCGTCGTCGGATCCTCCGTCCACCACCAGGATCTCGACGATACGCGGATACGTCTGCGACGCCACGGCGCGCAGACAGCCGTCGATGTGGGCAGCTTCATTGAGCACCGGTAGCGCGATGGTCACGCCGAGAAGCGGGAAGGCGCTCCTTTCGGGGGCGTCCGGTCGACCCGGTTCAGGCTCAGGGGTGGGGACGGATTTGAGAAGCGGGGCCCCGGCGCCGTTCACGCCGAAAGGAGCGGAAGGGGCCATCGACCACGATTACCACGGTCAGAGCACGAAAGACAAGGATGTGGGAGCTAGCCCGTCGGCATTGTCACGCCATTGTCATGCGCGGGTCAGAACGGCGAGCAGATCCTGTCCCTGGCGGAAGAATGCCCCCGGATCGGCTCCTCCTCGTATCTCGTCATAGGTGAGCGCAGCACCGAATCCGGCATTCCAGAAGGGGCCCTGGCGGTGGTCACGGGGACCGACGTAGAGATAGGGCTCATCGATGGCGGTATCACCGGGGGAGCCTCCGTAATTCGCCCGGGCACCCGGTGGCCCCATCTCCAGGGCCAGATCGAAGTGCTCGGGCCAGAGGGTGATGGCGCTCGGTTCGTCGGCCGGGCCGATGCCGGTGAGAAGTGAGTCGAGAAGCGACTGGCAGAAGGCGAACCAACCGGCGAGCACGGTGGCGGCGGCGGTGTCGACCAGCAGGGGCGCCGCCCGGTCGGCCGGGAAATCGAGGGCAGGGTGCAGGGGGGCGGCGGGGTCGACCCCGGCGAAGGCGTAGGCGTCGAAGAGATTGGTGAACGGTTGGCGGTGTTCACCGTCGCTCAGCATCCCGTCGACGACGAGGAGCCGCCGTCCGTCGAATGCCGGGGTGCCGAAGCCGCCGGGGACGACGAGAAGGCCCATGTGCCCGACCGCCTCATAGCGGGCCGCTCCGAGCACCCGGGCCGCCACCAGATGAAGCGCTTCCCGGGTGGCGTCGAACTCCACCGGAAGGAACGGCAGGTCAGCAGGGTCGCTCGCAGTGCGGTCTGTCACGGGCAGGCTCCCTGCTCTTACAACTCGAGAGTGGGCGTCTCCGATGACATCCCCGAACGCGACAGCGCCTTGAATTTGGTCCGTTGCAGAGCGGCGCCATGGCCGCGAGCCACCCGGTCGGCCAGGGCGAGAGCGCATCCGAGAAGGTCGGTGGGCTCGACGACGTCGGAGACCAGATGGGCGGCAAGCGCCTCGGAGGCGGTCAGGACGCGTCCGGTCAGGCACAGGTCGCGAGCCAGGCCCCCGCCGACGATGTCGGCCAACGGTCCGTAGACGACGTCGCCAAAGGTGTACTCAGGGTGGGAGAACGTCGAGGTGGTGGTGGCCACGCGGAGGTCGCAGAGAACGACGAGGTCCATGCCGCCGGCGATGGCCGGGCCGTTCAGAGCGGCCACGGTGACGAGGGGGAAGGTGGCCAGGGCATGGTGGTAGCGGTCGCTCGATGCCCATAACCGGTCGGCGAAGGCACGGTCCCGGGCGGCCTCGTCGAATTCACCGAGATCGAAGCCGGCGCTGAAGACAGNNGCCGGAGTTGGTCGAGGCGATCGACGATTTCGTCGCGCAGGGCGATGGACAGGGCATTGCGGCGGTCGGGTCGGTTCAGGGTCACGACGGCGACGGCGGGGGAGGGCCGGTCGAGCAGGGTCAAGGCCGTCATCGGCCCAGAGTAGATGTCGTGGACATAGACGTTTCTCGACCCTGAACCTCAGTTGCGGCTGCCAGTACGATTCGTGGCGATGACCGGATCGGCGGTGCGTCCGGCATTCACCCGACGCCGATTGATGTGCCTGGGCGCTCTCGCCCTGGTGGCCGGGGGTTTGCTCCTACTGGCCACGCGCCAGGGGGTACCACTCGGTGCCGACGACGCCGCCTATACGGGCGCCGCCCGCAGCGTCGCCGCCGGACACGGGCTCGACGTCCCCATCCACTACTACCCCCTCGGATCGGTGAGCATCGGGACCCCTCCACCGGGAAGCTCGGCGCCCCGGCCCACGCCGCTGGTCATCTACGCCCCCCTTGATCCCGTCCTTCTGGCTGTCGGTGGCCAGAACCCGATCGGGTCGGCCCGGATCGAGGACACCCTCTTCCTCGTTCTGACCGTACTGGTGGTCGGTCTTTTCGTCCTCGCCGTCACGGACGAGCTGTGGCTGGCGGCGGCGGCGGAGCTTGTCATTGCTCTGTCTCTGGCTCCCGTCCTCTCGTCACCGTCCACGGAAGCCGGCGCGCTGTTCTTCACCGTCGTCGCTCTGGCGGCGGTCATGCGCTACCGGGACCACCCCCGCACACCGTGGTTGATCGTGGGGGCCGTCGGCATGGGCCTCGCCACCCTGGAACGGTTCGCCGCCGGAGGACTCATCGTGTGGGGAGTGCTGGCTCTGCGGCACAAGCCGCGCGCGGCGATCGCTCTGCTGGTCATGAGTAGCGCCCCTCTCGGTGCGTGGTTCGCCTACGAGAAGGCCTCGGGGAGAACAACGGGCCACTTCGTCGGGTTCCACATCGTGAAGACCACCATCCGTGCCGGGTTCCATTCCCTGGCCTTCTGGATCCTGCCGGTGAAGNNTCTTGTCCTCCGGCGCCAACGGGGCGGTCACGCGGTGCCGGCGCTCGTGCTGTTCGCCGTCGTTCAGATCGTGATCCTCGAAGTGGCGGCCACTTTCTTCGACGCCGCCGTCACCCTCGACTCCCGGGAGTTCATCCCCGTCTACGCCGCCGTGATCATGGCGCTCGCCTGTGGGGTGAGCCGCACGAGGTCGGCGAAAGTGGTGACGGTCCTCCTCGTGGTGGCCTGTGCGCTTCGCTTCGGGATCGACACGGCCACCAATGCGCCGGGTGGCTACACCACTCCGATGTGGAAACACAGTCCGGTCCTGGCCGATGTGCGGGCCTTACCGGCTGGTGCGATCNNCTACCTCCTCGACGGTCGGGCCACGTCGAGCATCCCGGAGACGGTGGACTTCTCGACGCTCAAGCGGAACCCGAGGTTCGACGCCCAGATCGACGAGATCCGGCGGACGCTCTCGACACGCGGGGGCTATGTCGTGTACGTCAGGGGGCTCGGTCGTGACAGTTTCCTGCCGACCGAGGCCTCGCTCACGCGGCTCCTACCGTTGCGCCTGGTGGACAACACCGGTGACGGGGCCATTTATACGATCGCCGGGCCCTGAGGCAGTTCAGCTGGCCGACGTCCAGTCGCCGCCCATGACGTTCACGGTGCTGGTGGAGTCGAAGGTGCGGGGGCGCCGAAGCCGGTGGCGTCACCCCAGCCCACGATGACGGTCCCGACGGGACCGGACTTCCAGTTGGGGGTACCGGTCACCGAGACGTCGAGGCCGCTCACNNAGCCGCTGGGGTGCTGGCCAGGAGCACCAGGGACAGGCCGAGGAGGGCGCCCATGAGGGCCGACCCCGACCTGCTGTGGTGCGTCCCCATCCATTTTCACAATGCTCCGGACGCCGTCGTCGTTACGGGGTGGTTAAGGGGCCGGGTCCCCTCCGGAGCGGGTTGCGGGGAAGTTGGCAGCGAAAAGGAGGTCGGTTGAGGCGCCGGGCGCACGATGGGCTGATGAGTCGGGGGCCGGTCACGGGGGGATGAGTCAGATGGGGCGACGGCAGGGACAGACGACCACGCACGACCAGGAAGTGTCGGTCGAGGACCTCGGTGAGGACGTCGTGGCCCTGGCGNNGCGCGCCTCGGCCCTACGCCGCGTCAACGGGGTTGCGGTGCGGATCATCGTCGAGGTGGCCTGAGCCGTCGGTGGCGGCGCCGGATCCCGTCAGGTTGCCTGGGCGACGAGGTCGCCGTATTCGGGATGACGGTCGATGAAGGCGGCCATGAAGGGGCACTTCGGGGTGACGTGCAGACGGCGGCCCCGGGCGTCGTCGAGAGCCGCTTCGGCCAGCAGGCTCGCGACACCGTGGCCCTCGAAGG
>PKWD01000151.1 GCA_003131945.1 Acidimicrobiaceae bacterium | reverse complement strand
CGGCGGGGTGGCTCAGCGCCCAGCGTGCCACCGAGACGGTGGCCGTGGCGCCGGCCATCGCCGAGTACGCCGTGACCCTGTGCCGGGCCAGCCGCAGCGCGGCGGGCGTCCGACTCGGTGCCAGCCCGCGGGCCGCCATCTGGCTCATCCGCTCGGCCCAGGCTCATGCCGTGCTGTCGGCGCGTTCCTACGTCACCCCCGACGACGTGAAGGCGGTGGCCACCGCGTGCCTCGCCCACCGGCTCATGACCGACGAAGGAGTCGAGCGCGGCGTCACCGTCGTCCGCGGGCTACTCGAATCGACACCAGCGCCTCGTCCGTGACCGACTCGACCGGGAGGGGACGGAGCCGATTGCGGCCCCCCCGGACCCGGGGTGTCATCCGACCGGTCCGACCGTTCGTCCCCATCTCCAGCGCCGCCCTCGTCGTCTTCGGTTGGGGCATCGTGGCCCACAACAGCGGCGCCGGATGGGTCCAGGCGCTCGGGGACGTCGTGGCCGGGACACTGCTCCTCGGCATCCTCGGCCCGGCCTTCGTGTTGTCGAGGGCCCGGCTACGCGTCACCGCGGTGCCGACCGACGGCACGGCCGGTCTTCCCTGCGAGCTCGGTGTCGTGAGCTCGTCGAGGGTCCGCCTCTTCCCCCGGCATCCACCGGGTCCCGAGTGCTTCGCCGGTCCCGCCGGCTCCCCCGCTCCCGCTGCGGGCGATGCCCTCACACTCGTTCCCCGTCGGCGCGGCGTGCATTCGTGGATCGCCGTCGATGTCGCCACCGCCGCCCCCTTCGGACTCTTGTGGTGGACGCGGCGCCTGCGTCTCGAGCTCCCGTCCGAGCTTCACATCGGTCCCAAGCTCGGACCCTCGGTCGACCTGCCACGCCTTGAGGACGACCACACCGGCGACAGTACCCACCGGTCACCCCGGGACATCGGCGAACCCCGCGGGGTCCGGCCCTACCGGCCCGGAGACAGCCGGCGCTGGGTGCACTGGCCGGCCACCGCCCACAGCGGCGAGCTGATGGTGCGCGAGATGGAGGGTCCGACGGCGGAACCGGTTGTCGTCGTCGTCACCCTGCCACCGGACGAGGATGCCGCCGAAGCCGTGGCCGAGCAGGCCTTCGGCACCCTCGTCGCCCTGTTCGACCGCGGGACATCGGTCTTCCTCACGACGCTGGAGACAGCCGGTCGACGTACTGCCGCCGTGGCCGACCGCCGATCGGCGGGCCGACGCCTGGCCCGGGCCGTGGCCCTGAGCGACAGGGCCGAACCCGGGGTGATCGTGACCATGGATGACGCCCACCGTGCCCACCGGCGCCCGAGTCTGCCGTGAGCCTGGTCGACGCCGTCAGGCGGGCCAACCGGCCGGGGCCGCCCGAGCATTCGGTCGGGCTGCGACTCGCCTGTGTCGGTGCCGTGGTCACCGGCATCGCCGCCTGCCGGGCCGAGGGAGAGCTGTCGTGGGCCGTGGCCCTGACCTCGATCGCGCTCGTGACCATGGGCATGTTCGTCTCCTACCGCACCCGATCACGGCCCCTCGGTTGGCTCAAGCCGCTTCTGGCCCTGGCCGCCGTGTTGGCTTTCGTGTGGTTCTTCCGACAGCTCACCGGACAGGAGCTCTACGACGTGAGCACCGTCGAGGACCCCCTGGCCATGCTCTTCGTCTGGGTCCAGGTGGCCCATGCCTTCGACGTCCCCGCCCGGCGCGACCTGGCCTTCTCCTTGGCCGGCTCGGCCAGCCTCATGGCCGTGGCCGCCGCCCAGGCCGTCGATCTCGGCTTCGGTCTCTACGCCCTGACCTGGATCGCCTTCGGCCTGTGGGGGCTCGTCGCCATGTGGGGATCGGCCAGTGACGGCGGTCGCATCAGGGGCCGGGGTCTCGTGTCCACCGTGGTCGCCGTCTCGGTCCTGGCGGCGGCCGTGCTCACCCTTCTTCCCGCCCCCCACGTGGCGGGCCGGATCGACTTCCCGGCCAACTCGGCCGGTGGGGTCGGGCTCCCCGGTGCCGGCGGCCTCACGGGCGACGCCGGCAAAGCGACGGAACCGGCCAAGGCGGGCAGCCCGGCGGGCGCCAGCCGCGTCGGCGGGTTCCTCGGTTTCGCCACGCACCTCGACACGGCGCTGCGCGGTTCGCTCGGTAACACCGTCGTCATGCGGGTGCGGGCCCAGCGTCCCTCCTACTGGATCGGCGAGACCTTCGACACCTGGGACGGCCAGAGCTGGCAAGTGCCGACGAAGAACGTGCCCGTCGCCCTCTACTCGGGTTCGCCCTTCCCGGTGCCGCCGGCCGCCGACTCACCGGTGGTCAACGATCCCGCGTCTGCCGGGAGTGACCTGCAGACCTTCTACATGGCGCAGTCGAGCCCCAACCTGATCTTCCACGCCGACAGCGCCGCCGAGGTGTGGTTCCCGGCTCGCAACATCTACATCTCGGGCAACGACACCATCGTGTCGCCCATCGCCCTCGGTCCCGGTGCCATCTACACCGTGCGGTCCGATGTGAACACGGCCACCCCCGCGCAGCTGCAGGCGGATACCGGGACGCCGGCGGCGACGCAAGCGAAGACGCTCCAGTCCGATCTGCGACTGCCGCACGCCTATCCCCGCGTCAAAGCCCTGGCCGAGAAGATCACGGCCAAGAAGACGACGACCGACGCCAAGGTCCAGGCCCTCATCGCCTGGATGGGCGCCCATACGCACTACTCGACCGACATCCCCCCCCTCCCGCCCGGAGCCGACACCGTCGACGAGTTCCTCTTCGGCGACCGGCGCGGCTTCTGCGAGCAGATCTCGACGTCGCTCGCGGTGATGCTGCGCACGCTCGGCATCCCGACCCGGGAGGCGACCGGGNNTCCCCGATCGGCCTGGGCCCAGGGGCCATCTACACGGTGGAGTCGTACGTGAACAGGCCCTCGGTCGACCAGCTGCGCGCCGTGACGGCGCCCGTCGCCATCCCGGCGTCGATCCGCGCTGACACCAAGGTCCCCCACCCCTATCCGCGGGTGAAGGCTCTCGCCGAGTCTGTGACCGCAGGCAAGGTGAGCACCTACGACAAGGTCGAAAGCCTGATCACCTGGATCGGCAAGCACACGCGCTACTCGACCGACATTCCTCCGCTCGCGCCCGGACAGGACACCGTGGACGAGTTCCTCTTCGGCAACCGCACGGGATTCTGCGAGCAGATCTCCACGGCCATGGCCGTCATGCTGCGGTCGATCGGCATCCCCGCCCGCGAAGCCGTCGGCTACGTTCCCGGTTCCTACAACCCGATCACCGACCTCTACGAGGTCCAGGGCAAGGACGCACACGCGTGGGTGCAGGTGTGGTTCCCCGGTTACGGATGGCAGAGCTTCGATCCCACCGCCGTGGTGCCGCTGGCCAATCCATCGCCGGGTGCCACCCTTCTCCACGACGCCGGGCGCGCCCTGCGGCAGCTGCCGCTCATCCCCCTCGGTGTGGTCCTGGCCGCCGCCGCCATCACCGCCCTCGTGATCCGCTGGCGCCGCCGGCGGCCGGCCACATGGGCTATCGCCGTGGCGCGCCGCATGGAGCGCGCCGGAGCGCGAGCCGGGAGACCGAGGAGACCGGGCGAGACGATCACCGAGTACGCGTCGGCCCTCGATGACACGGCCGGCGACGCGTCGGGGACCTGGGGGGCGCTGGCCTGGTTGATCGAGGCCAGCGCCTACGGCGAGCACGAGCCCTCGGCCAACGAGCGACGGCACGCCGAGCACGTCAGTCGCACCACCCGCCCCGATCGACGCCGAGGAGGGGCCCGGGCGCGCCGGTCGGGGCCCGACCCCCAGCCCGCTGACGGCCTGGTGGAGGCGGCCTCCCTCAGGCCGGCAGGTGTCCCCGTGCCTCGTCGAGACTCGCCCGCGCCTCCAGCAGAGGACGGAAGCCCATCAGCTGGCGGGGCCGGCTGAACCCGAGGGCAGCGGTCAACTTCCCCTGTCGCCCGTAGAGGGCGACGAAGCGGCGTTCCTCGACAGACCCGTCGACCACGATGATCTCGTCATCGGGATGGGGGTGCCCGATGACCTGGATCTTCGTGTCGTATTGGTCGGACCAGAAATACGGCACCGGCATGTAGGGATCGGCAGAAGCACGCCCGGCCAGCAGACTGCGGGCGGCGGCCGCCCCCTGTTCCGCCGCGTTCGTCCAGTGTTCGATGCGGATGTCCGTACCGAGCCGTTGGTCGAACCAACGGGTCAGATCGCCGGCCACCACGATGTCGTCGGCCGCGTGCAACGTGGCATCGGCCTTCACGCCGTTGTCGATCTCGAGGCCGGAGTCGGCCAACCAGTCCGTCGTCGGGACCACGCCTATCCCGATGACGACGACATCGGCGGGGATGAGCGAACCGTCGATCAAGACCACGCCGCTCACCAGTTCGCCAGCGGGCGAACGCTCGGTGGCGAGCCCGGCCACGCCGACCCCGGCGCGGACATCGACACCGTGGTCGACGTGCAGGGCGGCACAGGCCGCTCCCATGCGGTCACCGAGGATGCGGGCCAGGGGCACCGGCAGCGCCTCGACCACGGTGACCTCCGCACCGAGGCCGCGACAGGTGGCGGCCACCTCCGACCCGATGAATCCGGCCCCGACGACGACGAGCCTGGTCGCCTCCGAGACGGCGGCGCCGAGAGCGAAGCAATCCTCCAGAGTGCGGAGCGTGTAGACACCTCGGAGGTGTGCAGTGTCGGGAAGGGTGCGGGCGTGGGCTCCGGTGGCTACCACGGCGCCGTCGAACGCCAAGCAGTCCCCGTCGTCGAGCACGAGGGTGTGTCCGACCACATCCAGAGCGGTGGCAACATGCCCGAGCCGGAGATCGAGACCGAGAGCGTCGATCTTCTCCGGGTCCCGCAGACGGACACGGTCGAGTCCCCACGTCCCGGCCAGAAGCTGCTTCGACAGCGGCGGGCGGTCATAGGGGAGGTGGGCCTCCGCACCGACCAGGACGAGTGGGCCGGTGAAGCCACCACGGCGCAGGCCCTGGACAGCCCNNTGATGCCGGACGCGCCCTGCTGCTCGGGTCCAGGTCTGAGATCGGGCTTTCAGCTGGCGGCGATGCCTTCCATGGGCGACGGAAGCCCGGTCACCATGCCGATCTCGAAGAGGGTCCCATCGGAATTGATGTGGAATTCGTCAACGGTCCCGGCTCCGCCGTTCGTCACGTACAGGAAGCGCCCGTTCGGGGTGGCGGCCGAGTCGGTGGTGCCGGCTTGGGTCGATGCCGCCTGGCCGGTGAGCACGGGCGCACCGCTCGTTCCCACCTGGAAGGCACTGACGGTGGCGCTGCCGGCATTGGACCCGTAGAACCAGGCGCCGACTTGGGTCACCCAGCACAGGGCGGCCTGACCGTCGCTGACCGACCCGAGCGCCGTCACTGTGTCGTCGGCGTTCAGGGTGTACACGCTCAGGTCGCTCGTTCCGGCCTCGGTGACCACCAGATGTCCGGCCAGGTCGAAGGCGAAGGAGAAGGGCACCGGCGTGGCCGACGCGTTGGCCACGGGCTGGAGGCTCAAGAGTCCGGCGAAGCCGACGGAGAAGACGTCGATGTCACTGCCACTGTTTTTTGTGGTCACGATGACCCGGGAGCCGTCGGGTGTGAAGCCGACCTGGCCCGGTGCGTCGAGGAAGTTCGGCGGGTTCGTGTTGGTCAGGCCGAGGGAGCGGTTCGAACCGGGCAGCGGTCGCAGGGTCCCGGCGACGAGCACGTAGCCCTGGACGGCGCCTGTCCCCCCGGCGTCGAGTACGTAGACGAGCCCTCGGTGGACGGCGATCGATGTCGGGAACTGGCCGCCGGAAGGAATGATCTGCCACAAGGCGAGGCGATCGCCGGACACCCGGAACAGCGACACCGTGTCGCTCCCGGCATTCACGGCCAAAAGGATGTGACCGCCGTCGGCCAGGACCAGTGACCCTTGCGAAGCCAGGGGATCAACGACCGATGCGGCGGCCACCCCGCCGTGCCCGCCCGTGTCGTAGGTGCCGCCGGCAGAGAGGGTGCCGTCCGCCGCCTGATCGTAGGCCAGGATCTGATTGCCGCCCCGTTTGTCGGTCTGGAGGAAAACGGCGTGGTTGGTGAATGCCGATATCGCTCTTGGGGTTCCCTGGGGGATGCTGGCAGCGGCACTGGCGGATCCGGCGATGCCAAGACTGGCGCCGGCAGCGAGCAGAGTCCCGAACAGAGTCATCGTCGCGCCTCGGATGAACGTCTTCACTTGCACTCCTCGTCGTCTTCGTCGAAATCACATCGGACACTTGTGCTGTCCCTCGAAGACGACGCCCGTTACAGCCGGCTTTCGATCCTGACAACGGGCCTACCTGGGCGCGGCCGGATTCGGGGAAGGCCCGCCTACGCTGCGGAGAGTGATGGAGGAGGAATTGGTCGATCGGCTGCGCAAGAGAGACGAGGATGCCTTCGCCGTCCTCGTGGAGCGCTATCACATGCCGATGGTTCGGCTGGCCCTGACCTTCGTGCCCAACCGGTCCGTGGCCGAGGAGGTCGTCCAAGACACATGGATCGGGGTCATCCGCGGTATCGATCGATTCGAAAGACGATCCTCGCTCAAGACGTGGATGTTCCGCATCCTCGTCAACCGGGCCCGCAAGACGGGTACCCGCGAACGACGCACGATCTCGGTGGCCGACGTCGACATCACAGACTCAAACCACTTCTCGTCCGACGGCTCGTGGAGCCCCCCTCCGGCGCCGTGGACGGACGACGTCATCGATCGCCTCTTCGCGTCAGCCGTGTCCGAGCGGCTGCGGATCGCCATTGACAAGCTTCCCCCCACTCAATGTCAGGTCGTAACGCTGCGGGACGTCGAGAGACTGTCTCCTCAGGAAGTCTGCGATGTCCTCGGAATAACTGAAGCCAACCAGAGGGTTCTGCTCCACAGGGCTCGCAGCCAGCTCCGCAAAACTATCGAGCTCGAGATCGGAGAGGGGTGACCATGCGTATTCTCAACCGGGACCTCGTCTGCCGGCAGGCCGTGGCCCTCGTCACCGATTACCTCGACGACGCCCTGTCCCGCCGCCAGCGTCGCCGCTTCGAGGCCCATCTCCGCAATTGTCCGAACTGCAGCCGTTATCTCGAGCAGATCCGTCTCACCATCGACACTGTTGGGCACGTTGAACCGGAGACCCTCGATCCCGATGTGAAAAACGAGCTTATCGACCTCTACCGGCGCTACAACGAGGAGTGACAGATCGCACACCTGTGCGTCAGGCTCCGAACATCGTCATCCACTGCTCGACAGTCCGCGGCCGGAACACATAGTTGTTCTGGCGGACGGCTCCGAGGCTGGCCGACGGCTCCGGGGAGTACCGGTGGCCCGGGTAGAGCACGATGTCGTCGCCGAACCGGGCCAGGCGGGTCGTGAGCGACTCGTACATCTGCACACTGTCGCTCCCGGGGAGATCGGTGCGGCCACAGCCGTCGAGAAACAGCGTGTCACCCGACACCAGCCGCCCGTCGACGGAGAAGCACTGGCTCCCGGGAGTGTGCCCTGGGGTGTGGACGAGCTCGATGTCGACGGACCCGACCGTCACCACGTCGGCGCTGTCGTGCTCGACGAGATCCTTCTCCCCCACGCCGGCGCCGCGCACCACCCACCGGCTCTCGGCCCGTTGGACGTGGACCGGTACCTGGACCTGCTCCAACAGCGTGGAGATCCCCTCGATGGGGTAGCCCATCAGGTCACCGCCCACGTGATCGGCGTGGTAGTGGCTGGCAAGGACGCCAACGCAGCGCATGGAGTCCGCCGCCAACAGGTCGAGCAGGCCACCGGTGTCGTAGGCGGGGTCGACGACGACGGCCTCACCCGTCGCGCGGTCGCCGATGAGATAGCAGAAATTGACCATTTGACCTGCCACGGGGTCGCCGACGGCGAAGTCGCGACCCGACAAGAGCTGGCGGAAATAGAGACGGTCGTCTTCGGGCATCACCCGATCGTAGATCCGTTACCGGTAGGTCTTGCGCGTGAACACGGCGTGGGGTCCGACCACCCGGTCGAGGAATACCAGGCCGTCGAGGTGGTCGATCTCGTGGAGGACGGCACGGGCCTCGAAGGCGTCCACGCTGAGCGTCCGGCGCTGCCCCTCGACGTCCAGACCGGTCACGGTGACACGGGTGGCGCGGGCCACGTCCCCGGTCAGGTCGGGCACGCTCATGCATCCTTCGCGCCCGGCCGTCGGTTGGTCGGCGGACACGAGCTCGGGATCGAACAGGACGAAGGTCCCGTGACAGGACACGGCCTTGCGGTGGCCGGTCACATCGACGACGAAGGCGCGTCGCGGCACTCCGATCTGGGGGGCCGCCAGCCCGACGCACGCCGGTGAGGCGCGCATGGTGTCGACGAGATCCTGGGCCAAGGCCCGGGCGTCGGCGTCGACCGATCCCACCGGTGTCGCCATGGCCATCAAAACGGGGTGCGGCAGGGTCAGGACGGCTCGAACGGTCATGGTCCCTCGGGCGCCGTCCACGCCGACGGGCGGCGGTGGCGTGACGTCAGAGGAGATCGACCTCGTCCCGGTGCACCGAGCAGTGCACATCCAGCGCCGCCGCCGCCGTTCGTATGCGCTCGGCCGCCCCCTCCCCCGCCGCCCCGGCCGGAAGGGTGACCCACAGCGTCATGACATAGACGGGGGCGTCGGTCTCGCCCACCAGATGGGTCGACAGGTCGACCACGTTGCCCCCGGCGTCGGCCAGGGCCGATGTCACGTCACGGACGATCCCGGTGCGGTCGGCCCCGTGCACGGCGATGGTCCACGGCTCCGTGGGTGGTGCCGTCGTGTCTCCGAGCGCCGGTACATCGCCGAACGGCCGCACGGCGACCACCAATTCGAAGCGACCGGCCACCTCCTCCAGGGCCTCTTCCAACGCCCCGGCGTTGACGCCCTTGGGGGCGGCCACCACCAGCATGACGGCGAAATAGCCCTGGAGATTGGTCATCGTCGAATCTTCGAGATTGCAGCCGAGATCGACCAGGACACCGCTCATGGCGGCGACGATGCCGGGGCGATCGGCGCCGAGCGCGCTGAGCCACAGGCGTCCCATGGCCGAACAGTACGTCACGGTGCCGACCCGGTGCGTGAGGGTACCCGGCGCCGACAGCAGTACATTCGGCGCCATGACCGCCCCGGCGCCCGTGCGAGAAGGCCTGTTCACCGATGCCGATCCACCCCATCTGCTCGGCGGCCGGTGCGGCGCCTGCGGTCAACACCACTTCCCGCTTCACGACGTCTGTCCCTACTGCGCGTCGGAGGGTACCGAGGCGATCGAGCTGTCCGCCACCGGCCGGTTGTGGGCGTGGACGGCCGTCACCCACCCTCCTCCCGGGTACAAAGGGCAGGTGCCGTACGGGTTCGGCGTGGTCGAGCTACCCGAGGGACTCCGGGTCGTCACCCGGCTGACCGAAGCCGACCCTGGCCGCCTCCACGCCGACCAGCTCATGCATATGGTCATCGACCCTCTGCACATCGACGACGAAGGGCGGCCGGTCGTGGTGTATGCCTTCGCCCCTGACGACGCCGAGTCCGTATCTTCGACGCCTATGACCTCAATACTGTGACCGACGTCGAGATCGCCGGAGTCGGACTTCACCCGTTCGGCCGTTTCGAGGGTGTGACGGTGACCGACATGGGGGTGGCGGCCGTCCGCAGCGCGCTGGCCGAGGCCGGTGTGGGCCGAGGCGGATTCCAGGCCGCCTTCTGCGGGACCGCCTACGGAGGGGTGGCCACCGGGCACAAGGTCCTCGGCGCTCTGGGGATGACGGGGATGCCCATCGTGGACGTCGAAGCCGGATGTGCCAGCGGAGCGGCCGCTCTGATGCTCGGTGGGGCGGCCATCCGGGCCGGACAGTACGACACAGTGGTCGTCTTCGGTGTGGAGAAGATGCCCCGGGGCATCATCCGCTCCTCCTTCTTCGATGCATGGCAGGAAGAAGCGGGGTTCGCCGCCACTCCGGCGTATTTCGCCCTGCGGGCGCAACGCTTCATGCGCGGCGCGGGAGTGACGAAGCAACACCTGGCCGCCGTGGTGGTGAAGAACCGGCGCCACGGTGTGCACAATCCCGACGCCATGTACCGGTCTGAAGTTGACGCCGAGGCCGTTATGTCCTCGCGGGTGGTCTGCGAACCGCTCCATCTGTGGATGCTGTGCTCCCCCAACGAGGGTGCGGCCGCCGTGGTGCTCCGCCGGAGTGAGCCAACAGCAGGTGACAGGGGCAGTGGACCCATCCAACTGGCGGCCGCCGTGCTGAGGTCCCACCTGCCCGGCGCCGTGCTGAGCGAA
>PKWD01000189.1 GCA_003131945.1 Acidimicrobiaceae bacterium | reverse complement strand
TCGCCCAGGCGCCCGATGGCGTTGGAGATCCGGGGCCAGTCCGACTCGAGCAGAGTCCCGTTGCGCATCCGGGTGGCATCGACGCCGGCCTCAGAGCACAGCATCCGCTGCGTCAACTCGAGGTGGCTCATCTCCAGGGAGAACAGAAGCACCGGCACCCGGGCGTGTACGGCGGCGTGGCTCACGATCCCCAAGGCGAAGCTCGTCTTGCCCATGGACGGACGGGCGCCGACCACGACCAGATTGCCCGCTTGGAGCCCGGCGAGCTGGGCGTCGTNNCCGGTAGCCGGTGGGCACACCGGTGATCGTCTCGCCCCGCTCCACCAGGGCCTCGAGATGGTCGAGGCTCTGGGCCAGCAGGTCACGCAACGGCGACATGGTGTCGACCATCCGACGCTGGGCCACCTCGAAGACCATCGTCTCGGCCCGGTCGACCACCTCGGTGACGTCCTCGGGGACGCTGTAGCCGAGCTCGGCAATCTCACCGGCCACCGTGATGAGACGCCGGAGCAACGCATGCTCCTCGACGATCTTGGCGTAATAGGAGGCATTGCCCGTCGACGGTGCGGTGACCTGCAGCGACATCAGGGCGGCGGGACCGCCCACCACTTCGATCAGGCCCGACCGGCGCAGCTCGTCGGCCACCGTCACCACATCGGCCGGCTCCCCCCGCGTGTAGAGCGACGTGATGGCCCCGAAGATGTGGGCATGGGCCGGCTTGTAGAAGTCCTCACTGGTGCAGAACTCGACGGCAGCGGCCGTGGCGTCGCGCGTCAGGAGCATGGCTCCGATCAACGACTCCTCGGCATCGAGGTTGTGGGGTGGAACGCGCCCGCCCGTGTTCGGGGAACGGCGGATGGGTGCCTCTTCGAGTGCCTGCGTCATGGACCCTTACCCTCTCCTATCCGGCCTGCGGAGAACGAGGGGAGCAACTTGGGGATATGGGGACCATTCCCGGGGGATGACGCTGTGGACGGTAGGTGGCCACAGCGGATAACCCTGGGGACAACCTGTTGACCCGCTCACATCGCCAGCGACCGGCATGCGCCCGACGTTACGAGACGGGTGTGACACTCCCCTGGGCTGGGAGTGCGTGAGGTCTCAGGCGGAAGCGACGACCTCGACGGTGACCTCGGCGGTCACCTCGTCGTGGAGCTGGACGGGGACGACGTGGGTGCCCACGGTCTTGATGGGCTCCGGCAGGCTGATCCGGTGCCGATCGACCTCGGCCCCCGTCTGGGCGGTGATGGCGTCGGCCAGGTNNCGCAGCCCGAGGACCACCCCGGTCACGGCGACGGTGGCGTCGGCCAGGTCGGCGGCGCTCACCGATCCGAAAAGGCGGCCCTCGGCGGCGGCGCGGGCCGACACGGTCACGGTGGTGGCGCCAAGGACGCCGGCCACGGACCGGGCCGCATCGCGGTCGTGGGTGTTGCGCAGGTCGCGACCGCGCCGCATGGCGACCGCCTGCTTCTCGATCTTCGAGCCGGCCACCAGGGCACGGCCGGTGGGGAGCAGGTAGTTCCGGGCGAAGCCGCGCGCCACCTCGACGATGTCGCCGCGCTTGCCCACGCCGTCGATGTCATCACGGAGAAGGACTCTCATCAGAACGGCTCCTCGTCATAGCCGTAGCTGCCGCCGGACTGCTCGGACGACGCCGTGGCCGCCGCCGCCTGGCGAGGAGCAGGCGCCGAGGCGCCGTCCGCGGGCCCGCGCCGCTCGTTCTTGGTCACCTGGGCGGTGGCCCAGCGCAGACTGGGGCCGATCTCGTCGGCCACGACCTCGATCTTCGAACGCTTGTCACCGTCGGCCGTCTCCCACGAACGCTGTTCGAGGCGGCCGGTGACGAGAACCCGTGACCCGCGACTGAGGCTCTCCGCCGCGTTCTCGGCCATCTCCCGCCAGCACACGACGTCGAAGAACGAGGTGGCCTCTTCCCACTCCTGGGTCTGGCGGTTCTGCCAGCGCCGGTTGACGGCGAGCCCGAAGGTCGCCGTGGCCTGACCGGTCGGCGTGAAGCGGAGCTCGGGGTCCCGCGTGATGTTGCCGACCAGTGCGACGTTGTTCCCGTTGGCCATGGTGTTTCCTCCGCTGCTCAGTCTCGGTCTCGGCGGTCACCGGAGGGCGTGGCCCGCACCGGCGTCTTGGGCCGGGTCTGACCGACCGCCTCGTCGGGGATCCGCATGATCTTGTGCCGCAGGACCTCGTCGGCCAGGACCAGGAACCGGTCGAGGTCGGCCGCGGCCTTGGGCTCCGCCGTGACCTCTGCCACGACGTAGTAACCCTCACGCTTGTGGCGCAACTCGTAGGCGAGGGTGCGCTTTCCCCAGCGGTCGACCGTTCCCACGGTCCCGCCGTCGTTGCGCACGATCTCGAGGCCACGCTCGAGGACGGCCGTGATGGCCGATTCGTCCGCCTCGGTATCGAAGATGATCACCGTTTCGTAAGGCCGCACGCGCGGCTCACCTCCCTCTGGACCCGAGCCACTCGGCGTACGGGGCTCCGACCCCCGGCGGAGCAGGGTTCTGTCGGTCGGTCCGTCCCGGATGCTGACCCGGTCCGTGACCAGCGGCCATGGTACCTGACGGGTGGGTCAGTGGCCCCCGGG
>PKWD01000056.1 GCA_003131945.1 Acidimicrobiaceae bacterium | reverse complement strand
GGAACGGTCACCCCCACGGGCAATATTCATTTCTACGTATGCCGCGGCAACGCCAACCCCTGTACGCCGAGCAGCGCTGGTGTGGTCGACCTCGGTATGGTCGCCGTGTCGGGCTCGGCGGGCACGGCCACNNACCCGTGAGTGCTTCACCGTCAAGGTGGCTCCGCCCGGGGTCACCACCACCCCGGGGAGCGGTTCCGTGGTGCTCGGCACCTCCAACACCGACATCGCCACGGTCACCGGCATCACCGGCATCAGCGGGGTCACACCCACCGGCAGTGTCCATTTCTACGTGTGCAGGGGTAACGCCAACCCCTGCACCCCGGGTACCGGGGGCGTGGTCGACCTGGGAACAGTGTCCTTGGCGGGCTCGGGTAATACGGCCACCGCCACCAGCCCCGCCTTCACGGCGCCGGCCACCGGCACCTACTGCTTCTTGGGCGTCTACTCGGGCGACGGCAACTATGCCGGAGCCTCCGACGGCTCCACCACCCGTGAGTGCTTCACCGTCACGGTGGCAACGGCGTCGGTCGTGACCACGCCGACGGCGTCTGGAATCGTCCTCGGCCAGGCCGACAGTGACACGGTGACAGTGACCGGCGACACGGCTGGCGGCTCTCCCACGGGCACTGTCACCTTCTACGTGTGTGGACCCACCACCGATGCCACGCCCTGCACGTCGAAGACGAAGCACGTGAAGAAGGCGGTCAACCTCGTTCCCGGACCCAATGACACTTCGACGGCCACTTCGAAGGCGTTCAAGCCCAATGCCGCCGGGGTTTGGTGCTTTGCCGGTTACTACTCGGGGGACGCCAGTTATCACTCTGGCTCTGACACCGCCATCGAAGAGTGTTTCACGGTCACGCCACCGTGCAGCCTGGCGGTGACGGTCTCTCCGAATCCGCTCGTCGAGACCGGCGAGTCCGAGGTCCACGCCATCGTTCAGATTCAAGCCTGCGCCGTGTACGCCCGCGACACCGTGAACATTGCTTCAAGTCAGCTCCAGGCCTCATGTTCCACCCTCACTTTTGAGAATCTCCAGGGCGGCACCCCGGCGTCACCTCATGTAGCCACGAACGACATCCAGGCCGTGCTTGATGATGACGGGAACCTCGCCGTCGTGATGAACGGCATCGACTGTGCACCGGGGCAGAGTGTGGTTGTAGCTGATCTCATCACGGCTCCGTATCTGACGGCGCTGACGACGCTGCAGGCCAACCCACCGGTTGTCACGAAGGCCGGCGTGTCGGGAATGCCCAATCCCGAGGTCGAGACAGGTGACACGACGGCCAGTGGGAATTCTGATGTCTATGCCGTCTTCTACGCGGAAACCAACCCCGTCTACGCCGAGCAGACCGTCGAGATCGACTCTGGGCAACTGCTCGCCCGCTGCGGGCAGGGGGTCAACTGGAGCTCCAACATGGGATCGTCTTCAGGGGCAACGGCCACGGCCACTTTGGACGACGACGGCAACGCCGTCTTCGTCTTCATGGGGGCCTCTTGCGCGGCGGGGACATCGGACGTGATCGCCGATGTGCTGGCCGGTAGCAATGTCACCTCCACCACCAGCTATACGATCCTGCCCCCGACGCCGAACCCGTAAGGTAGGAAGATCCTCTCGTCCATTTGACGGCCCCGGTTCGTCGAGGTCGACCAGCGCCCTCGTCTTCCCCCACCGGGCGGCCGTCTTCAGGAACTGGGGTGGGTCCCGGGATCGTCGCTGATCCGGGCCCTCGGACAGCCCGACCCAATTCCGCCCCCGATCTTGGGGTATAGGAATCATGAATGGGCGATCCCCCCGATCCCTCGCCGAACGATGCCGACACCGGTGATCCGCTGCCGTCGGAACCGACAGTGACGCTGGCGTGGAAAACCGTGGTCAAGCGGGTCGTTTTCGTGGTGGTCAGCGGGTTGGCCATCTACCTGGTGCTGCCTCGCGTCACCGAGGTGTTCGCCTCGTTGCCGCGTCTCTCCACGCTCAATTGGATCTGGTTCATCGCCGCCCTGGCCGCCGAAATGGCTCACTTCGGGTGCGACTTTGCCCTCCAGCGACTGGCCCTGCGCACCCGGGGCTGGTTCGCCGTGATCACCGCTCAGCTCGCCGGCAACGCCATCACCAACATTCTTCCGGCCGGCGACGCCGCCGGCGCTGCTGTCCAATACCGGATGCTGGCCGCCTCGGGGATCGCCACCGATACCGCTGTCGGCGGTCTGACGGCCTTTTCGCTGTTGGGAATCGGTGGCCTTCTGGCCCTGCCGATCTTCACCCTTCCCGCCATCTTGTTCGGCGCTCCGGTGAGCAGCGGTCTGGCCGACGCCGCCTTCATCGGGATCGGGGGTTTCGTCCTGTTCACCGGTTTCGGTGTTTTCGTTCTGGCCACCGATCGGCCGTTGGCATGGCTCGGTCGCCTTATGCAGCGCCTTCACAACCGGCTGGCACGACGACGACGTCCCCTTGAGGGTCTGGACCTGCGTCTGCTGCTCGAACGCGACACGATCAGGTCGGTGCTGGGCAGGAAATGGCGCGACGCGGTACTGCTTTCCGCCGGCCGACTGGCCTTTGACTACCTCTGTCTGCTGGCAGCCCTGCGGGCCACGGGAAGTCACCCCCGACCCTCACTTGTGCTCCTGGCCTTTGCCGTCTCCGGTGTCATCGGCCTCGTCCCGATCACCCCCGGGGGCCTCGGGATCATCGAAGCGACCTTGAGCGCCATGCTCGTCCTGGCCGGCGTCAGTGTGGGCCATGCCTTGTTGGCCACCCTGGCCTACAGGATGGCCTCGTATTGGCTCCCGCTCATGGCCGGCCCGCTCGCCTACCTGCTCTTCCGTCGGCGGTACCGAACGACGACAGCACCGGGGTAGTCCGTCACTCGGCCGATGGCGTCGGCGCCCTGGTGGCCTCCGACACCACTGCGGCCGTGGCCACGTCGCTCGGATAGGTCCGCATGGCCCGGAAGAGAAAAAAGGCGCTGGCGCTCAGGGGGAGGAGCATGATCACGAAAGTCCACCGCAGACCGGAGTAGGGATGGTTTCCACTCAACAGGTCGGACACGGCGCCGAACAGCAGGGGAGCGAGCGCTTGGGCGCCGGTGCGGACGGACGTGCGGATGCCCTCGGCCCGGCCCCACAAGCGGGCGGGGACGATGTCGAGGCGCGCCGCATCGATCGGGGGGTTCTGCGCCGAGAGGGCGGCGCCGGCCAGGACGATGTACGGCAGGGCCGTGATCCAGCTGTGGGTGACCAGAGCGGGGATGAAAAGAAGCACAGTGGCCACAGCCGCGAATGCGGGCACCTGGATCCTTCCCTTCAGGTGCCCGGTCCCGAGCAGCTTGTCGCCCAGCGGACCCGCGATCAGGACCCCGGCCGCCGCACCTCCACCCACGACGAGCATGAGCAGGTTGGCCAGCACCTGATTGACGCGATATTGGGCGTGGACGAACTCGACGCCGAATGTCTGCACCCCGGCCAGGAAGTAGTACCCGCAGGCCCCGGAGATGATCAGGGCGACGTTCGTCCGGACGTGCAGCACGTAGCGGGCGGCGGCCATGAACCCCATGCGCTCGGCCGACCCCTGGCGGACCAAGCGGGGGTCGGGAGCGATGTGGCGCTCCAGGGCCAGGCGCTGGGCGTCGGTGATCCCACCCGGAGCCGACTCGGACCCGGCGTCGTCGGACGTCGATTGTCGGTATCCGGGATCCGGGAGCAACGCTCCCTGGCCACCGCGCACCGGCTCGGGTAACCGGAAGACTAGATAGGCGAGGACGAATGCGGGGATGGCCAGGGCCACGAAGGCGGCGCGCCACGAGAGGGCGGCGATGTCCCCGGTCACTGCGAATCCGACGCCGGCACCGATCAGTTCGCCGGTGAGGATGAAGGAGTAGATGCGGCCCCGTTCCCGGCCGGGGAAGTAGTCCCCCACCAGTGACGCCACGATCGGACCGGCCGCCGCCGTCACCACCCCCAATGCCAGCCGTGCCAGCAGGAGCTTGCCGAAGGAGCCGGCCGTGGCGCTCCACAGCATGGCGATACCCCACAGGGAGATGGCGATCGACAACGTTCAGGTCCGCCGGACCCGGTCGGCCAAGACCCCGAAGGGGAGGGCCGCCACCGCGCCCACCAAGGAGCTGACGGCCACCAGCAGCCCGATGTCGGTGTTGTCGATGTGGAGATGCTGGCGGAGTTCGATGGCCGAGGCGCCCACGGTGGCGACATCGGCGCTGCTGAGGGCGAGCACGCCGGCCAGGACGGCGACGATCTGGGTCCGGGTGGGTCCGCCCAGGGTGAAGGTGAGTCGTGAGCGGGCGGCGGTGGCTCCGGCACGGGTGGTGCGACGGACGAAGCGGAGCGGGCTGCGGGGCCGGGTAGGGAACCCGAACACCCGGTCGGTGTCGTCGTCCGGCACAGCCCGAGCCTACGGTGCCCCGGAGCCGGCGGGCCGTAGAACTTCCCTTTTCGGCTCGTCGGGCTCAGCTCAAGAGTCGAGGAACCGTAGGACGGCCAGGACCCGGCGGTGGTCCGACTGCGAGACAGGTAGATCGAGCTTGGCGAAGATGTTGGCCACGTGCTTCTCCACACCGCCCTCGGAGACGACGAGCGCGGTGGCGATGGCCGCATTGGAGCGGCCTTCGGCCATGAGCGAGAGCACGTCGCGCTCCCGGGCGCTCAGCCTCGAGATGGACTCGGTCCGCCGGGAGGCCCCGAGGAGCTGGGTGACGACTTCGGGGTCGAGGGCGGTGCCACCGGAGGCCACGCGCACGAGGGCCTCGACGAAGTCGCTCACGTCGGCCACCCGGTCCTTCAGCAGGTAGCCGATGCCGGCGGCGTCGTCAGCCAGCAGGTCGGCGGCATAGCGGGTCTCGATGTACTGGGAGAACAGAAGGATCCCGAGCCCCGGGTGGCGCCGGCGCAGGTCGATGGCGGCCCGGAGCCCCTCGTCGGTGAAGGTGGGCGGCATGCGGATGTCGATCACGGCCACATCGGGGCAGTCCCCGCTCGATCGACTCACAGAGGCCCTCCGGTTCGCCCACCGCGGCGGTGATGTCGAAGCCGCGGTCGGCCAGTAGCTGGACGAGCCCGTCGCGCAGTATCGCTGAGTCTTCGGCGATGGCGACTCGTATGGAATCGGTCATCTACGCGTGCAACGGCAGATCAATGGTGATCACGGTGGGCCCACCGGCCGGGCTCGTGATGTGGAGGCGACCGTCCACGACGTGCACCCGATCGGTCAGTCCGGTCAACCCGCTGCAGGACGAACCGACCATCGCCGGCTGCGCTCCCCCCCGTCCGTCGTCGCGTACGACGATGCGCAGCCACTCCCCCTGTTGGGCGCAGCTGATACTGGCGCGCGACGCCTGGGCGTGCTGGACGATGTTGGCCATGAGCTCGGCCACGCAGAAGTAGGCGATGGCCTCGATGGCCGGTGTGGGACGGTCTTTGAGCATGACTGTCACGTCGCTCGGCACTGTGCTGCGAGCGGCCAGGGTCGAGAGCGCGCCCTCCAGCCCGATGTCGAGGGCGGGGGGATGGATTCCCCGGGCCAGGTCGCGCAGTTCGGCGATGGCCTCCTTGGCTCCTTTGTGGGCGTCGTCCACCAGCTGGCGCACCTGGTCGAGGTCGAACCCGTCGCCCGTAGCCAGTTTCTCCTTCGCCTGGCCGAGACGCATGGCCACGGCCACCAACTGCGCCTGGGTCCCGTCGTGGAGATCGCGCTCGATCCGGCGCAGGGTGGCGGCCGACGTGTCGAGGGTCTGAGCCCGGGCGTGCTCGAGCGAGCGCACCCTGGCCGTCATGGCGTCAGGGGCCAGCAGGACGCGCATGAGTCGACGGTCGATGTAGACCACGACCCGCATGGTCCAGGGGGCGACGAAGACCAGGACCACGCCGGTGATGAAGATGAGCAGTCCGTGGAAGAACCCGTTGGTTCCGACCGAGAGGTACCCCGGCGGGAACACGTTCACCATGACGCCGAACTCAGCCGGGCTCGTCGAGCCCCTGCCCCAGACGGGGTAGGTGAGGCAGAAGAAGGCGTCCACCCAGACGCTGAAGGCGAACCAGACGCCGAAGGCGGCCAGGGGCATCTTGAGCACCGAATAGGCGACGGCCCGCCACCCAATGGGGTCCCGGAGCGCCGATTGGAGCCATCCGAAGAAGCCGGGCCGGGCCACGAAGGGCTCCGGTTCCTCGATGTGCTCGTCCAGGAAGCTGCGGGCGAGACCACGATGGAAGCCCCCGATCCCCCTCGCTCCCCGCAGCGACCCGGCGATGATGACCAGACCGACGAAGGTGATGGCGAGCGCCACACCGCCGAGCATGGTGAGGGCGATGAAGGCCATGCCGACGGCAGCCACCAGCACACTGAAGGAGAAGAAGAGAAGCTCGGACCAGGTCCGCCGGGCGAACGGCTCGTTCCCGATGGTGCGTGCGATCTTGTGCATCTGGTCCAGACGGGCTTCGGAGACCACGATCACCTTCTCACTGCCTCCCAGCCGCAACTGGACCCGCACCCCTTTGGCATCGACGTCCCCCGCCATCATGCGTCACGGCGGGCGATCAGGGCCGTCCCGATGCCGAGGATGATGGTGCAGTAGAGGACCATCAAGAGGAAGCCGGTGGGGGCGGACACCTGATGGGACTGGGGCACGACAGCGGACACCGAGTTGGCCAGGATTCCCACCGGCGTGTAGCGGCTCGGAGTGCCGGGGATGCGCTGGAGCAGGACGGGAAGCAGGAAGGTGATCCCCACGTAGGCCGCCACCGCGCCGGCGGTGTGGCGGATGATCACGCCCAGGCCGAGCCCGAGGAGACCGAGGAGAGCCAGGAAGGCGCCCGAGAGCACCACGGCGCGGAGCACTCCCGGCTGGCCGAGGGTGGCTGTCGGTGCCCGGCCCGACGACAGGACGGCCTGGCCGATCCAGAAAGAGGCGAAGATGAGCANNGCCGCCACCGATCAGCATCTGACCGATGAAGAAGGCACCGAACGAGACGACCTCGCCCACCACCAGGGCGATGGCCCCCACGACGAGCACCTTTCCGATCAGCAACAGGGGGCGGCGCGGCGCGGCGGCGAGCGAGGAGCGGATGGTCCCGGTGCCGTATTCGCCGGTGACCGCCAGCACGCCGAACACACCGATGGCGAGCGTTCCGAGGGCCAGGCCGGTCAACGCCTGGTTGGTGGGGTCGAAGCCCCGGTAGAACCCCTGACCCTGATGGCGGACGCTCGAAGTGGACAGGATGGTGACGGCCAGCGTCCCCACGGCGGTGACGAGCAGGGTCCACATCGTCGACCGCAAGGAGGCGATTTTGGTCAGCTCCGATCGCAGGACCTGGCTGAGGCCGTAGCGGCGGCCGGGCATCTCCAACGAGGTGAGGTAGGTCACGATGCCTCCTTTGTCCGGAATTCCACCGAGTCGCGGGTCAGCTCCATGAAGGCATCCTCCAGAGATGCCCGCAGGGGGACGAGTTCGTGCACGGTGAGAGAACGCTGCGACGCCAGCTCACCGACTTCGGCCGAGGTCATCCCCGTGACCACGATGGCCCCGTCGTCGTCCATCGTCACCTCGGCGCCCGCCCCGTGCAGGACCGACACGAACGTCGTGGACATGGGCGTGACCACCCGCACGGCATCGGCCGCGCTGCGGGAGGTGAACTCTGACACGCTCGTCTCGGCGATGAGGGCCCCTCGGCCGATCACGATGAGTCGCTCGGCCGTGAGGGCCATCTCATTGATCAGGTGGCTGGAGACGAACACTGTCCTTCCCTCGGCCGCCAGGTCGCGCAGTAGGTGGCGGACCCAGCGGNNGGCCGTTGATGGGCTCGTCGAAGAGAATGACACCGGGGTCGCCCAGGAGGGCACCGGCGATCCCGAGACGTTGTCCCATGCCGAGGGAGTACTTGCCGACGCGGTCGTGGGCCACCGAGGTGAGTCCGACGATGTCGAGCACCTCATCGATCCGCCGACGGGGAATGTCGTTCGTCTGGGTGAGACACAGGAGATGGTTGTANNTGAAAGGCCTTGGCGTCGAGCAGCGCACCCACCTCGCGCAGTGGCCAACGGAGTTCCCGGTAGGGGACGCCGTTCACGAGAGCCGATCCTGACGTCGCCGTGTCGAGACCCATGATCATGCGCATGGTGGNNGACGGCCACGGTCTTGCCGTAGTGCTTGGCCAGGGAGCGGGCAGCGATCATGGAAACCACCGTACGGAACCGCTGGCGCGTTGAGAATGTCGCTAACCGGCGTCTTTGTACTGGGGCTGACCCCCCCTTTCCACTCGACCCGCCAACGCATCCGTCAGATCGAGGCCAGGGCCATGCCGAAGCACCGCCGACCGTTATGTCACCGTCAGGGTGAATGGCTGTCGCACGACGTGCTTCGTCTTCTCGTGCGGGAGGCGTCGCCCACCGGTCCGGAGGCCGAATGGGAGGTTTGTGCGAGCCTGGGTGGATCGGTCCAGCCGGCGATCCATGTCCAGTGCCTCCCGTCATGCAGCGTGTCCATGATCCCGCTGAGCGATTGTCTCGGGACAGTCGGGACGGGTCACGCTTAGTCATTGGGCATCTGTTGAGTCTCGACCTCGAGCGGACAAATCGGAGCTCTGAGTTGGACGGACCGGTCAACTAACGCAGTGGAGATACCGTTCGTCTGACGGCCGTGAGCCGGTTCGAGTGCAGAGCAGGGACGAACGTCCCCTGGTTCCCGTTCTTCCTGAGGGCTTTGAACCGAACCCGCTCGAAGAGAATCTCCGCCGGCCGAAAAGTTGTTCTGGCCTTGATCTTTGGTCCGATAGGGGAGTTGCTCTTGGTCCGCCGAGGGGAACAGGGCCCCAGTCGATTCGTTGCCCCTGGCCAATGATCGGGAGCGGTCCATGGCAAGCGGATGACTCTTCAGTGGCCCCGGGCCCCTTTTTCGCCCTGGGGCGTCGGCAAAAGCCCTGGTCACGAGCTTATAGAGAGCATGGACCAGCGCCTGCCAATGAGGCCACCCGCTCTTCACTGAAGGGCACTCAATTTCGAGTCGCAATTGGCCGATGGTCCCTCCGTGAGTGCGACCGGCCGACTTGGAAGTCGGGCGGCGACGCTTAGTGATCGCCGGTGCGACCGATGATGAAGATCCGCAAAAGGATCGCTGAGGACGGCAAGGGGGACCGTTGGCTCGGTCGCCCTGTTCTGTCTGCACTGGTGAGCCTGTCGGTCTTCATCACACCCATCGCTCTATCGATCGTCGCCGCCACCATCACAGCGCACCTCCTGCCCCGGCCACGGACCACCGGCTCGTTGGTCGGGTGGTGGATCGTGGTCCTGGCCGTGCCGACCGTCGTGCTCCTGGCCACGGATCGGCTTGCCCGTCGCGCCTTGCCGCTGGCGGTGTTGCTGAAGATGACGATGGTGTTCCCCGACCGGGCCCCCAGGCGCTTGGCCGTGGCTCGCAAGTCCGGGAGCACCCGGGACCTGGCTCGGCGAGTGGAGGAGGCCCGGACGCACGGGATCGACGGTGAACCGGTCGCCGCCGCCGAGAAGATCCTGGCCT
>PKWD01000242.1 GCA_003131945.1 Acidimicrobiaceae bacterium | reverse complement strand
AGGCCGTGATCGACGGCGAGACGGGGCTGGTGGTGGCCGATCCGGACGACCCCGGCGCCGTGGCCCACGCGCTGCGGCAGCTGCTCGGCGACGACGACAGGCGGAGGCGGATGGGCCGGGCGGCCCGGGCCCGGGTCGAGGAATCCTTCGGATACGGGTTCCTCGCACGTAGGCTGGCTGACGCCTTGCAGGACGTGGAAGGCTGATTGCCGCCGGCTACCTGCCTCGGGAGCAGCGCCGGGGCGCGACAAGGGAGAGGGACAGTGGCGGAACTTGCCACCGAACGCATGGTCGTCGCCGCGCCACCGGAGCAGTGCTTCGCCGTGGTGAGCGACATCGCGCGCTACCCGGAGTGGGCCGGCGACATCAAGGACGTCTCCGTCCAGAGTCGCGACGGCGAGGGTCGTCCGGCCGAGGTGACCTTCCGGGTCGGCGCTTTCGGCCGGAGCTCGAGCAACACCCTGTCCTACGACTACTCCCTCGCCCCCCGGGCTCTGGCCTGGAAGCAGACGGCCGGGGACCTCACCTCCAAATTCGACGGGCGCTACAGCTTCGAACGGGCCGACAACGGCTCGACCGAGGTGACCTACACCCTCGAGGTCGAGCTACGGGTCCCCCTGCCGGGTTTCATCAAGCGGCGGGCCCAGAGCCGGATCATGCACACCGCTCTCGAAGAGCTCAAAGCGCGCGTCGAATCCTCGCTGACGAAATGAATGCCGGCCCCGGGCCGGACGCGCGCAGGGGCGACGTGAACGGTCCGGTGACCCTCGGGATCGACGTGGGTGGGACCAAGATCCTGGGACTGGCGGTGGACGACACCGGCGCCGTGCTGGCCGAGGCCAAGCTGGCCACGCCTCGGCTTCTGCCTCCCGAGAGCACGGCAGGTACCGGGGGCGACGCTGTCATCGAGGCCATCGCCGTCGTCGTCGAGAGGTTGCTCGAGACATTGGCGACTGATGCGAATGGCGCCGGCGCGTCGGCCGTCGGTGTGGGCGTGCCCGGCCTGGTCGACGACGCCGGGAGGCTGCGCTTCGCGCCGAATCTGCCCGGAGGAGAGGGTCTCGACGTGCGCGGTCGGGTGTCGCAACGTCTCCCGGACCTGCGGGTGGTGGTCGACAACGACGGCACCTGCGCGGTGATCGGCGAGTGGGTCTACGGCGCCGCCGTCGGTGCCACCGACGCCGTCGTGGTCACCCTCGGCACCGGGATCGGCGGAGGCCTGATCGTGAACAACCGGGTGGCGCGCGGCGCTCTCGGTTACGCCGGCGAGATCGGGCACATGGTCGTCGACCCATCGGGGCCGAGCTGTCCCTGCGGGAAGCGGGGATGTTGGGAACGCTTCGCCTCGGGAAGCGGTCTCGGGCGTCTGGCCCGCGAGGCGGCCCATGCCGGAGGGCTCGACGAGGTACTGCGCCACGCCGGTGGCGATCCCGAAGGTGTCCGGGCCGAGGACGTCACCGCCGCCGCCGCCGCCGGGGATCCGGGGGCCCAGGCAGTGCTCGAGGAGCTCGGGTGGTGGCTGGCGCTCGGGCTCGCCAACCTGGCCAACATTCTCGATCCGTCGGTGTTCGTTCTGGGCGGCGGCCTGGTGGACGCCCTGGACCTCGTGATCGAGCCCGTCCGCTCCGCCTTCGACAATTTGGTGGAGGGCAGGCTGGGCCGGCCCGAGGTGATGATCTGTCTGGCCACGCTGGGGGAGCGGGCCGGCGCCATCGGCGCCGGGGTCCTGGCCCGCCAGAACCATCGGGCCCTCGCCGGCCGGCCCGCCTGAGCCCGAAGGAGGCGCCGGTGCGGGTGGGCGTGACGCTGCCGACGTTTCGCGACGACACCGCCGCGCTCGACGCGGCGCGCCGGGCCGAGGACCTCGGCCTCGACGGGGTCTTCGTGTTCGACCATCTCTGGCCCATGGGGAGCCGGGACCGGCCCGCCCTGTCCGCCTTCCCGATGCTCGGGGCGGTGGCGTCGGTCACGACACGGATCTCCTTCGGACCGCTGGTGGCCCGGATCGGTCTGGTGCCGGACGTCGTCCTCGTGGCCGAGCTGGCCTCGTTGGCCCACATGGCCCCCGGTCGTCTCATCGCCGGGATGGGCACCGGCGACAGCAAGAGCGCAGCCGAGAACGAGGCCTACGGCATTCCCCCCGGTCCGCCCGACGAGCGTCGGCTGGCCTTGGCCCACTGCGCCCGGCAGGTGATCGCTCTCGGCGTCCCCGTCTGGGTCGGCGGGGGGTCGGTGGCCACCACCGAGCTGGCCGTCGACCTCGGTCCCGGTGCGGCCGTCAATCTCTGGGGCGGGCAGCCGTCGGTCGTCGCCGCTCTCACCGGTCGGTGCGAGGTCACCTGGGCCGGACCGGTGTCCAGCGAGGTTCCCCAGATCGCCATGGCGCTGTCAGACCTGGCCGAGGCGGGAGCGACCTGGGCCGTCTGCGCGTGGCCGGAGTCCTTGGAAGCGGTGGCCGAGGTGGCGCAGATGCTGCGGGGCACCTGAGTGAGCGGCCAGGGGAGGGGCGGCGCTGGTGGGCGGTAACGTTGCCCATGGAATTCCGACGGATCAACGGACTGCCCCCGTACGTCTTCGCGCAGATCGACGCGCTGAAGCTCGAGGCCCGTCGAGCCGGTCGTGACGTCATCGACCTCGGCTTCGGCAACCCCGATCTGCCGTCGCCCGCTATCGCTGTGGAGAAGTTGGCCGAGGCGGCCCACAATCCCCGGAACCACCGGTACTCGTCCAGTCGCGGCATCCCCAAGGTGCGCCAGGCCATCTCGGAGTTGTACCTCCGGAAGTTCGCAGTGGAGATCGACCCCGAGACCGAGGTCGTCTCCACCATCGGGGCCAAGGAGGGCTTCTCCCATCTGATGTGGGTGCTGGTAGGCCCCGGTGACACGGCTCTCGTGCCGTCACCGTCGTACCCGATTCACATCTGGGGTCCGCTCTTCGCCGGGGCCGACGTGCGGCAGGTGCCTCTGCACGGCCCGTCGACGGCCACCGACGGCATCAGTGCCCCTGATCCGGGAGACGACTTCTTCGATGGGCTGATGCACGCCTGGGAAGAGTCTTGGCCGAAACCCCGTGTCATCGTGCTGTCGTTCCCGCACAACCCGACCACCGCCTGCGTCGATCTTTCCTTCATGGAACGCCTGGTGGCCTTCGCCCGCGAACACGAGATCGTGTTGGTGCACGACTTCGCCTACGCCG
>PKWD01000075.1 GCA_003131945.1 Acidimicrobiaceae bacterium | reverse complement strand
TCCACCTCAATCTGCACAAGACATTCGCCACCCCCCACGGCGGTGGCGGGCCCGGGGCCGGCCCCGTGGCCGTTTCCGAGCGCCTGGTGCCCTATCTCCCCGGTCCCCGGCCCGCACTGCTGGAAGACGGGGCCGGATCGCGCTACGGGTGGACGACGACACCGGAGTCGATCGGTCGCGTGCACTCGTGGCACGGGAACGCCTTGGTGCTGGCCCGGGCACTCACCTATCTGCTCGTGCACGGCGGTGATGGGCTGCGCCAGGTGGCCCAGCTGGCCGTCTTGAACGCCAACTGGCTGCGGACCCGGTTGTCGGGGACCTTCGACGTCCCCTACGACCGACCCTGCATGCACGAGTGCGTGCTGTCGGCCTCCTCGCTCAAGAAGTCGAGCGGCGTGAAGGCTCTGGACGTGGCCAAGCGACTCCTCGAGGAGGGCTTCCACTCACCGACCGTCTACTTCCCGCTCATCGTGGACGAGGCCCTCATGCTGGAACCCACCGAGACCGAGAGCCNNCGAGGCACTGGCCGACGCCATGGAGAAGATCGCCGCCGAGGCGGTGCTGCCCGGAGGAGCCGAGTACGCGGCGGAGGCACCGCATGGCACACCGGTGCGCCGGGTCGACGAGGCGCGCGCGGCGCGCGCCCTCGTTCCCACCTTCGACGCCCGTCCCTGACCAACGAGGGCTCTGGCCCTCATTCGTCGTCGCCGGGCGGGGACAGCGTCGTCGGCTACAACCCCTATCCGCCGGTGCTTCACCATCAGTTTCGCTGCGCCTTGGACAGTCAGGCCCGTCTCACGCCGACACCGATGGTTCTCGTTAGTCGGAATCTGTTGGATTTTCGCGCCGCACGGTCCGCTCGACGAGCTCGGACGCGATGTCACGGAGTTTGCGATTCTCTCGCTGCGATGCCCGCACCAGGAGCTGAAAGGCTTNNCATGAGAATCCCGGTGGCGAAGTCGATGGTGGACCTGGACCGCATGGCCTGGCTGAGATTCTCGCTCAGTTGATGGGCGTCCCAGTAGACCTGGGTATTGGCCAGCACGATGGCGGCATGGCGGGCGAACGCAAACATCCGCTGAGCATCGTCATCATGGAAAGCCGAGAGTCGCCGGGCGTACAGGTTGAGTCCTCCTAGACCCTCGCCGCGGGCGACGATCGGGATGGAAAGAGTCGACAGGATGNNTGCCGTGGGAGGAGGCGTGTTTGGCGAACTCCGGCCAGCGATCATCGTCGAAGGTGGAATCGATCCGGTAGATCTGTTGTCGGCGAAGGGCATCGAGACAGGGACCACTCTGACTGTCGTATTGCGACTCGTCGATCTCGAGTGCCTCGACGTCGGTGAAGACGACGGTCCCCGGTTTCCCCTCGACGATCATGGTGATCCCGGCCATGTCGGCGGGGGCCATGTCACGGGCCAACTCGGCCACCCGCAGCAGAGTATCGCCGAGGGTGCCATCGTCGACGAAGAATTGCGAGAGGGCGAGGAACGCTTCACCCTCCGCACGGGGGGTGTCGACCACCATATGCTCCTGACTCGTCACCTGAGCCAGCCGCAGTCCCACAGGGGTCGAAGGAGAGCCACGCCAACTCAAAGACGCGTCGTCACTCTACACTCGGCCACAGCGTCGACGTTTGGATTNNGGATGTGAGTGTCGGTCCACGGACCCCGGTCGGCGTCGTTTTGCTGTCTGGACATCGGGAGAACCGGCCCGAGCACGGCACGATTGACGGGGAGGCCGAACGGGTCGAGAATGACGCCGGCTTAGACAGTCAGGCCGGAACCGCACAGCCTCAGGCGAGAGGTCGGGTTCATGCCGACGCCGACGACGATCTCCATCGACGAAGCCGACCCCTTCCATGTCATCGTCGTCGACCGACGCGCTCTGGAACGATCGCCGACGCCGCGCAGCGTGGTCGTGGTCATGGGCGAGATCGACATGGCCACCGTTCCCCTATTGTGCGACGTCCTCCTCGGTGAACTGGAATCGGGCAAGACCGATCTGGTGATCGACCTGGCCCACGTGGAGTTCATCGACGTCATCGGAGTCCGCACCCTGCTCCACGTGGCCGACGCCGCCTGCGCTCTCGGCGGCCGGGTCCGGATCCAGGCCGCCAGCCCCGCTTTACGCCGGATCTGCGACCTCCTCGGCGTGGGAGGAGTCCTCCTGGCCGAGGGGTAAAACGCGAGAGCCTCAGGAGCGAGCTGCGTCCCCCGCCTTTTCTTTCTTGGCCTCGCGCTCGGCGGCTTGGTCGGTAATGGCCTTCATGATGGCGCCACCGACGGCTCCGATGAACTCCGGGCGGTTCTCGGCCGCCCAGTCGCGCGAACCGATGAGCGATGGCAGGGTTCCCTGGAAGTGCGGCATGACCTCACGGGCGAAGAGCTCGTAGGAATGCAGCGTCGCCTCCCGGTCGGCCCATTCGTGGGCCATGAGCAGGAAGGTGCCGAAACCACCGGACTGCTCGACGAGGCGCTGGATCTGGGCCACCGCCATCTCCGGTGTCCCCACGACGGCGAAGCCCGTCTCCATGAGGGCGTCCACCAGTTTGTCGGGGTCGAGGGTGGCGGGCGCCAAGGGAAGGGCGGCCACGCGCTCGAAGTAGTCCACCCACTGGGCCAGTCCGAAGGCGACGTCCTTGCGGGCCTGCGCCTCGGTCTCGGCGATGTGCATGGGGCCCACCAGTCGCCATTTGGAACGGTCGACGGTGGTGCCGAACTCGGCCGCCCGCTCCTCCATGGTCACCCAGTGCGATCCGAGTATGTCGAAGCCACCGCCTGTCGTGGCCCCGATCGAGAGCAGCGACAGCCCGAACCGGCCCGCGGCGCGGGGGCCGGCCGGTGACACCTGGGCCGCCACCGCCACCTCGAAACGCGGGTGTGTATACGGCCGCAGCTGCAACCGGGCGTTGCGCAAGGTGAACCAGTCCGCCTGCCGGGTCACGAGCTCGGAGCCGTCGAGCAGAGCCAGGATGGCCTCCAGCGACTCCTCCATCCGGTCGCGCTGGACAGCGGGGTCGATGCCCATCATGAAGGCGTCCGAGGGCAGGGCGCCGGGGCCGACGCCGAACATGACCCGACCCCGGGTGATGTGGTCGAGGAGGACCATCCGGTCGGCCAGGATGAGGGGCTGGTGATAGGGGAGTGAGCTCACACCCGTCCCCAGGCGGATGTTCTTCGTCCGCTGCGACAGAACGGCGATGGCCACCTCGGGCGAGGCGATGATCTCGTAGCCGGCCGAGTGGTGCTCGCCGAACCACGCTTCGTGGAAGCCGAGCTGGTCGAGCCGGACGACGAGCTCGAGATCGCGCTCGATGGCCAGGGTGGGGTTCTGACCTACCGGGTGGAAGGGGGCGATGAAGGCGCCGAAAGTGAGCGGCCGGTCCACTGTGGGGGTGTCCTCTCAGGATGGGGCCGGCGGCGGTCGCCTACCCGGACGGAAATCAGTCGAGCAGGTCGGGCTGCTCCCGTACGATGCGCTCGTAGAGGGGCTGGAAGCTGAGCCAGCCGCCGTAGTGGCTGCCGACCTGGCCGGCGGTGAGGGCCGCCATCTCCTTGTCGATGAAGACGGGGGTGCCGGCCGCCTCGGCCAGCAACTGGGCCTGACACGAACGCTCCATGGTGATGAACCACCACACCGCCTCGTCCACCGTCTGGCCGACGGTGAGAAGGCCGTGGTTGCGCAGGATGACCGCTTTGTAGTCACCGAGGGCGGCCCCGATGCGCTTGCCTTCCTCGATGTCGATGACCACGCCGGTGTAGTCGTCGANNAGCCGGGCCGCGTGGACCTGGGAGTGGATGGCGAAGGCAGCCGTGTTCACCGGGCGGTTTCCCTCCACCACCTCGCCCTGGGCGTTCACGCAGATGAGGTCGGAGACCGAGATGGCACCGAAGTGGACGGCGAAAGGATTCACCCAGAACAGCTCCGGGTCCTCGGGGTCACGGGCCGTGATGTGCCCGGCCACCCCCTCGTCGAAGCCGAACTTCGAAAAGAGCCGGAACCCGGCGGCCAGCCGCTCCTTGCGGTGCCGGCGCTCCTCCTCGACCTTGGCGAAGGTGGGGGGGATGGGAAGCCGCTTGGTCGGGTCCTCCACAGTGATCGACATGGCCGCCTCCTCGGGCACGAACGATGTGTTCGGAACCGCCTTGAGTCTACGACCTGACCCTTCTCCCCGTCCGCGGCGGCCCTCCCATCCGACCCCGATCAGACCATAGAAGGTATATTCCATCTTTGATATGGCCAGGTCGACCACCACCGTGCGCAGGGCGGGCGGAACGCCCCGGCGGCCGGCAGGGGAGTCCAGTCCCGTCCCCACGCGGCCCGGGCCGAGCCGGGGGGCCGATGCTTTCGCCCGTTACGAACGGGCCCGGACCGCCATCATGGTCGGCAGCGCCGTGCGGGCCGCTCGTCTTCGCTGTGGCGTCAGCCAGGCCGAGCTGGCCCGGCGGGCCAAAACGAGCCAGCCGTCGATCGCCCGGCTCGAAAAGGGCCAGGTCTCGCCGACCGTCATCAGCCTCGACCGCATCGCCCGGGCGCTCGGTGCCGAGCTCATCATCGACTTCGAACCGCTCGGTGATAAGCACAGCATGTCCCCGACTACCGACGGTCACATGGCGGGAGGCCGCTCGGCCTTACGTCCTTCACTGTGACGAAAAGCCCTTTCGTTACCGGGGAGTCGTCGAAAGCCATCGCTATACTGAAGAGGGTGATTCCTTCAACCTTCCGACAACCGCTCCACCACGTTTGCGGATCGTGAAGTCGTGCTGTATGTAGCGACGGTCCATTGGAGGTCATCCAAATGGATCGACATTCAGCGGCGATATCTGCACCGAACCATCACCGAACCGTTCCGAACGTTTGCCGTCTTGAACGGGATTCATCCGGAGTTCGAAGCACGGTTCGATACAGTCATTACCGCTCACGGCACCCATGCAGGAAAATTGAACCTCCTAGCCGCCGAGATCGGAGAAGTCAGCCGCCCCGACGACATCCTCCTCTTTCTCGATGGGGATGCCTTTCCGATCGCCGACCCGATGCCCGCGATCAACCATGCACTCTCAGACGGTTCCCTTTTGGCCGTCCGGCGTGATGAGAACGGAGGCGACTGCCAACCTCACCCAAGTTTTTGCGCCATCCGGGTATCGGAGTGGAAGCGGCTCCACGGGGACTGGTCACCGGGAAGCGTATGGTTGAACAACAGCGGCCACACCGTCACTGACGTGGGCGCAAACCTTTTGGCTGCATTGGCGCGATCGGGAAGCACGTGGACACCCCTCCTGCGATCAAACGCCTGGAATCCACATCCGCTGTGGTTTGGTATCTATGGTGACCTCGTTTACCACCACGGGGCCGGTTTCCGCCAGGGCCGCCAGACGCGCGCGGACATAGAAGCGGCCCCGACGTTTAACCAAGGCGAGAGTCTCCCGGTCGTCGGCAGAGCGGCGAAGATGACCAACGTACTTCGAAGCCGCCGCGCGGTAGATCGAGAATTTCAAGCGACCAAGAACCTCAGCAACGATTGGTTCAGGCGTATTCAGACCGACCCCGAATTCTTCCGAGCGCTAATGCTTCCCGACGATCACCGGGCCATTGGAAGCTCAGGACATTCTGATACCGACACCTATCNNTCGACTGACGCCGTCGCCCCAAAACGGTGCCGCAGACGTCCCGCCGGGCTGTCCGTTGCCTACATCCTTGTTGCCACGGCATCGAGAATAATGCCAGTAGACCCTTGATGATGCCTTCCACCACCGAGCCTCCAGGTCAAAATCAGGAGTTCATAACCACGGTCACGTAAGGCGTGCCCTGAGCGGAAAGCTCCGGTACCGCAGGAAACGTTGCCGCACCGTGAAGTGGTGCGAGTGAAGTGGTGCGAGCGGAGTGCGTGCTTACGGCGGCCGAGGGTTGACAACGGCGAGATTGTGCGGTGCCTCGACATCCGGATCGTGTGCAAGTGGCGCCAGCCGTGCTTCTAATGGGGCCCCGTACGCCTCGAAGCGTGGGCCCGTGCGCTGCCCAACCACGGGCGCCCTGCCGTCCGCGCTTTTCCGTCGGCCCACGTCGGCTGATCGGCGACTGGCCGGAATTCGGGCCGGTACGCACCTGAGCATTAGCGTGGCCCCGATGAAGCGCATCCTCCCGTTCGGTCTCGCCTCTCTCGCCCTCCTCGCCGCCGCCTGCGGGAGCGGGGGAGGGGGATCCTCGTCCGGCGCCCTCGGCCAGAAGAGCCCGAAACAGATCCTGGCCAGCGCCGTGGCCGCCGCCAAGAAGTCCGGAACCGTCCATTTCAAGCTCCTGGGCACGGAATCGGGCAAGACAGAGTCGATCGTCGGTGACGCATCGGGCAGTGACGGGCGCGAGATCATCACGGCCGGCACGGTCGAGATCGAGGCCCTCGTGGTCAAGGGGGCCGCCTACGTAGAGGGCAACGCCGGGGGACTCGAAGATCAGATGCAGCTGTCAGCCGCAAACGCCACCACCTACGCCGGCAAGTGGATCTCGGTCGCCAGCACCGATGCCCCCTATGCGTCGCTGACCAAGGCCGTGACCCTCGCCAGCACGCTGACCGAGCTCCAGCCGAGCGGCAAGCTCAGCCTCACGGCCGCCACGACCAAGGCGGCCCACGCCGTCATCGGGGTCCACGGTGGGCTCCCCGGTGGGGCCACCAAGGGCACGACGGGTTCAGCCACCCTCTACGTCTCGACCGCAGGTCCCGCCGTGCCCATCGTCTTCGATGCCACGCAGACCACCAGCGGGACCAAGGAGACGAGCGTCGGGACCTTCACCCAATGGGGAAAGCCGCTGAACCTGGTGGCCCCGACGGCCACCGTGGCCTTTTCCTCGCTGCCTGTCCCGACCACTCCGGCCGCCGGCTGAGCGCTCAGGGCCCCTCTGGCCTGGGCCTAGGCCCGGGGAAGGGGTTGTCCGGTCTTCCCCTGGCAATCGTTCACGACATCCTGAGTAACTTTACATAAGATACATTATCGGCGGTTGGGGGAGAAGGCCCAGAGACCGGACCCCCATCCAGACGGAGATCTTTCTGGGCCCGGAAGGCTCACGGGCGGCCCGTTTCGACCCGCTCGACGGTTCCCACCCGATCGATGGACCGGTCGAAGGACACCACCTTGTGGACGCCCGTGGATTCGGCGCAGGCGACCAGGTACGCCTCGGCGAAATCCAGTCGGTCGGTCTCGTAGACCTCAACCGCTCGCAGCAACAACGCCGTGTCGACACACACGACCGATGCCATGGCGAGAAGAGATCGGACCGCTTCGGCCACCTGACCTCGTGGGACGTCGTAGAACGACTCGAGGACGTAGACGACTTCTGCCGCCACCAGATCGGTGAGCATTATCTCCCGGCTATCGCGGAGATAGCGCGTGGCCCGGTCCCCCATCTCAGGTGGATCGCCGGTCAGATGCCGAACCAGGACGTTCGTATCGATAAACGCGCTCACCGGCGGCCTGTGGCACGGGCCCGTCGAGTCTTACGAATCACGTCGTCCCAGGCCACATTGCGCTTCGCCGCCGGCACCTTGATCGTGCCGGCCAGTGTCAAGAAGTCCGGGGTGCGTGCCATGACGGCCCGATTTCCGTCGATGCGGAAGACGACTTCGTCGCCTTGCTTGATCCCCAGAGCGTCCCGTACGGCCTTCNNCCTTCGGAATGGTCACCTGCCCCTTGGACGTCATCTTCGCCGCAGCATCCACAGGGTTCTCCTTACTTATGCGTGATAGTAAGGATAGCGGCAGGCCGGACCCGGCGTGCACGCACACCCTTCGGCCCGGCTCGACCATGAAGCCAGGGCCATCTGCGGCGCGCCGCCAAAGCCGTCTGCGTGGCGCATCTACTCTCAGCCGGCCGGAGACCCCGTCGATCTCTTCGGCCCCATGCTCGACGGGGGCAACGTTGCTGCCTCATCGGGTTCATACCATCTCCGATATCGGGATGTCGTCCATCTTCGATCTCGTTCACACCGAGATCGAGAAGTCAGTCGCTGTTTGACTGGGTGCGATGTCCGAAGGTCGCCCTCTCTGACGAGAAACAGAAGATCCGGCTGGCCGTGATGTGCACCTACGGACCCGTTATCGCGGCCTTGCTCATCATCGGCCGGGTGAACGAAAAAGCACGGCAAGTTCCCTCGTTGGGGTGCCTGGGCCATCGTTTGTGTCGCTGGAGTCTTTGTGGCGTTTTCGGCGGTACTGGTCGTCGGATGCCGACGTCGAGGAGTTCAACTCCCCTCCTCCTGATGGCATGCCGCAAAGCCACAGTGCCCGAAGGCCGAGACACTGAAGAGCGAGTCGACCTCGGCCGGGACACATGGGCGGACAGCGGTCACTGGGGCCCTCCCCCGCTGTCGCGGGCCCGACGACGAATGCGTTTCCGCCGACGAGGATCAGGCCTGGGGCGTGACGTCGACCACCTTGACCGTCTCGACACCACCGTCGACGGACTCCTCGTCCAGGCCCTTCTTGAATTCGCGTCGCGCCGATCCGAGTGAGTGGGCCAGCTTCGGGATCTGGCTCCCACCGAACAGCACGGCCACCACCACGATGAGAACGATGACACCGTCCATACCAAAGATCTCCGCCAGCATGAGTCTCGCCTTTCTGTTGTGTTTTTCTACGCGGCCAGGTCGGCCACGGACTTCTCGACCAGATGCAGGCCCTCGAGGCCCGGCAAGCGGTCGATGTGCCTGTCGATGCGCTGCGCTGTGGCCAGGCCGGTATCGTCGGAGAAGAGGTGTCCGACCAGGAACCGAGTTTCGTCGGTGGGCATGACCCCGGACCCCACAGGAGCCCACAAGCGACGCAGCGCCGCCCGCGTCAGGTGCTGTGCGGCCCGGCTTTCGGCCAAGCGGCTCTTGGCCTGGGCCGCATAGAAATCGATGTGACGGCCTTCCTGGCGCATGATCCGGCGCAGGAGCTCCCCGAGCACCGGGTTGTCGGCCTTGGCCGCCAGCCGGGAATAACCGGCCTGCGTCGTCCACTCGTTGACCGCTCCCCATGTCATCTGCAACGCCGTGAGGTGGCGGGTGACGGCCGAGGTGAAGTGGAACATGATCGGGCGCAATGCGTCGCGCTTGGGCAACCGGCGTCGCATCTC